>JAAYAQ010000167.1 GCA_012719295.1 Candidatus Hydrogenedentota bacterium
CATGGCTTCCGTCGCGGGTCCGAGCACCACCGCGTCGCGATCGAGGAAGTTGTAGCTGGTCGAGTAGTTGTAGTAATGGTTGTCGATGTTGCGCCCGCCCACAACGCCGATCAGCCCGTCAAACAGCATGAGTTTGTTGTGGAGACGCTGGTTGGTTCCCTTGAACCGCACGAGCGCGTTGGCCAGTTCCAGGGCCCGGGGCGGCGCCGCGTGTTTCGCCGGAGGACGGTAGTATTTCAATTCGAGGTTGGGATGCGCCTCGGTCAACGCGGCAATCCAGCGCGTGTCGCGGGCCGACATGAAGTGATCCACCATGAGGCGCACGACCACGCCGCGGCGGGCGGCATCGAACAACTCACTCATGATCAGGCGCCCGCACTCGTCATTCGCCAGGATCGTGGTCTGGATGTCGATGGTCCGCCGGGCATGGCGAATCAGGTGCACCCGCAACAGCAGGGCGTCGTAACCGTCCTCGAGCATGAGCACCTGGTTGTGGCAAGTGGGGTCGAAATTCGCATCGCGGGGCATGGCCTCCACGCGTTGCGCCAAGGCGTACACCGGCGACGTGTATTCGCCTGCCGCGGCGCCCAGACACAGCCCGACGAGGGCCGCCGCTGCGGCGTACCGGCACCCGCCGTGTCGTGTCCTGCCCATGCCACATCCCCCCGGACGTCCCTTACGTGAAGCCGATTGTGCCACAGCGGGCGTATTGCGGCCAACCTCGGGGCCGGAGCCTGCGCCGGTGGCGCGCCGGGCAGTGGAAGCGTTTCGCGGGCTGCTCTATAGTGGGGCCGGGCAGTACCGACGGAGGAATCAGCGTCAATGCATCACACTATTCTGCGGCGTGCCACCGCGCCGGGGCGGACCGGCTCATGAGCCGCGCGCGATTTCAGGCCGTGCTGTTCGATTTTTTCGGCACGCTGGTGGACAGTCTCAGCGCCTCGGCCCACAACGATGCCGTCCGGGCCATGGGCGGTCTGATGGGCGCGCCGGAAGAGGCCTTTCTCGAACAGTGGCTCAGCGATTACGACGCGCGGGGCTCGGGACGCTGGCCAACGGTCGAGGACTGCGTGATCCACACGTGCGAAGCCATCGGGGTGACGCCGGACCGGGCGCGCGCGGCCGAGGCCGCACGCATCCGGATCGAGTTCATCCGGCAGGGGCTCGTGCTGCGCCCCGATGCGCGCGCCACGCTCGAAGCGATCAAGGCGCGCGGCCTGAAGACCGGACTCATCACGGATTGCCCGCCTGAATTGCCCGCGCTCTGGCCCGCCCTGGGGCTGGAACCGCTGATCGACGCGCCGGTCTTCTCCTGCACCGCGAAGGTGCGCAAACCCGATCCGCGCATTTACCGGATGGCTTGCGGCCGGCTGGGCGTTCCGCCGGACGCCTGTCTGTTCGTGGGCGACGGCGGGAGCCGCGAGCTCTCCGGCGCCGAAGCCGCCGGGATGACCGCCGTCTGCATCCGCGCCGCCAGCGAAGACGGCTACGACCCCCACCGCGTGGATCCCGAAACCTGGCACGGGCCCCTCATCGCCGCCCTGGGAGAGATCCTGCCCCTTCTCGACGGGCCGCTGTAAGCCCGGCGCCAGGACGTTCTCCGGCGCCCGAACGAATGCCGGTTCCTTGCTGATGCTCCTGCCGGGGCAGGGGGGCCGAATTTCCATTGGGGGCGAAACGTGCTAGAATCGGGGAGTGGCATCGCTGAATAGGGAGGTTGTTCATGCCGACGTTCGACTATCACGCCATTCGGGCCGAGGGAGACGAGGAAAAGTCCTTCGTGGGAGGCGTTGTGGTCGCCAAGTCGCGCCATGAGGCGAAAGAGAAGCTGCGCGAGCTTGGCCTGAAGGCCACGATGCTCAAGAAGGCTCGCGGCATCATGGCCGTCCTGAAGTGGTTCGAGGCCGACATCCGGTAGTCACGCGCCTCTCCGGCGTCCGGGGCCGGCTTCGGCGGGGGATATCCTGATTCTGCGGGGTCAGAGCTGTTTGTGCGTCCCGTCGCACATGGCGCCGTTGCCGCTGTGTTTGCACTGGCAGAGGGCGTAGCGTTTTTTGACGTCGATCGTGACCTCGAGCGGGCTGAATGAGGTGCCCTTGTGCGACCCGTCGCACCACGGCTGTTTCGCGGAGTGCCCGCACCGGCACCACCAGTAGGTTCCGGGCTCCAGTTCGAGCACCGCGGGGGCTTTTTCGGCGATTTTCGGTTCTTCCATGGGAACTACTCCAGTGTTGTCCGCGTTTCCGCGGGGGGATTCCGGGAACGAGCCGCTAGGTGTTTCGAAACGCCTCCACGTTAGGGAGGGTGAGCGTGCGGAGGATGGTGGCCACCGCGCGCGACTTGTTGAGGCAGTAGAAATGCACGCCCGGGCAGCCGCCCCGGCTCACCAGGTCTTCGACCTGCCGTATGGCGTGATACACCCCCACGTCGAACTGGCCTTGCGAATGGTCGGGATGGGTTTCCAGCCGTTCCATCAGCGATTTCGGCACGTTGGCGCCGCACATGGCCACAAGCCGTTTGACCTGCGGCGCCGCGGTGACCGGCAGGATGCCCGGGACAATCGGCACGCCGATGCCGATGGCGGCGCAGCGTTCGCGGAACCGGTAAAAGTCGTCGTTGTCGTAGAAAAGCTGGGTGATGACCACATCGGCGCCGGCGTCGACCTTGCGTTTGAGGTTTTCGAGGTCCGTGGTGCGGTTGGGCGCCTCCGGATGGGTTTCGGGATAGCCCGCGACGGCCACGCCAAAACCGGGAAATTGCTCCCGGATAAAGGCCACAAGCTCGTTGGCGTAGCTGAATCCGCCCGGCACCGGGCTGAACTTCTTCTCGCCGTTGGGGGGATCGCCCCGCAAGGCCACGATGTAATCAATGCCCACGGCTTCGGCCCGCTGAAGGTACGCGGCCAGGGTGTCGCGGGCGGCGCCGACGCAGGTGAGGTGGCTGGCTACGGGCAGGGCGTATTCGCGTTTGAGGCGGCCCGCGATCTCGAGGGTCTTGTCGCGCGTGCTGCCCCCCGCCCCGTAGGTGCAGGTCGCAAACGAGGCATTGTATTTGACCAGTTCACTGAAGTTCTCGAAGAGATCCGCTTCCCCTTCGGCGGTCTTCGGAGGGAAGAACTCGTACGAGAGCCCGAACCGCCCATGCGCATACACGTTGCGCAGTTGCGCTGATTTCGACAGATTGTTCAAGACCGTCCTTTTCTATGCGTCAACGCCCCGGACACCGTCATGGACCGCGAAGTTGCCGCCCTCATTCTACCGGGCGTCTCCGGGTTCATCAAGCCGGGAGAACGCGGTCAGGTTCTTTCTTGCACCCGGGGCGTCTTGTGCCTATTATGGCCGGGTCACACTTGTGCAGGGGGAGCCACATTATGGATATGGCGCGTGTCTGGCCCATTGTCTGCCAATACGGCATCGGCAGCATCCTGCTGGCGCTTGGCATCTGGTGCGGGATTACCAGCGGCTACTTCGACCTGACGACCCGGCGCGACAGAAACCTGCTCTGGATCCTCGTGGGCGGGTTTCTCTTCCTGCTGGCGCTGGTGTCCGTGTTCACGTTCTGGCTGCCCTACATTCCAAAGGAGGCCGGCGCCTGATGGAAACCAGTGCTTTCATGGGAACGCGCCTCGATCTCATTGTGGTGTTCGCCTATTTTGCGGCGATTGTCGGGTTCGGGTCGTACTTCGCGCGGTACACGCGGACGACCAAGGACTTCTTCTATGGCGGCCAGCGTTTTGCGTGGTGGCTGATCGCGTTTTCGTGCATTGCGACCACGGTGGGCAGCTACAGTTTTCAGAAATACAGCGAGCAGGGGTTCGCGTACGGCATCAGCAGCAGCCAGACCTACCTCAATGACTGGTACTGGATGAGCATTCTGCTGCTGGTCTGGCTGCCCATCATCTACTACCAGCGGCTCGGTTCGATCCCCGAATATTTTGAGCGGCGGTTTGGGCCGGTATCGCGGGCGTTCGCGACGGCCATCATCCTGCTTTACCTGATTGCCTATATCGGGATTAACGTTTACACGATCGGCGTGGTGCTCAAATCGCTGCTGGGCTGGCCGGTCTTTACGGGCGCGGCGGTCACCACGGTCCTGGTGACGCTGTACGTGATGATTGGCGGGCAGACCTCGGTCATCATGACCGATCTGGCGCAAGGGGTGATCCTCCTTGTGGCGGGCCTGGCCGTGTTTTTTGCCGGCGTGGTGCATCTGGGCGGGTTTGGGGATTTCTGGGCGCTGCTGCCCCAGGGCCACCGGTTTGCGTTTTCGGAGTTCAACGCGCCCGACAAGTTCAGTTTTATCGGCGTGTTCGTGCAGGACGGCCTGTCCAACAGCGGCGCGTTCATTCTGATGAACCAGGGGATCGTCATGCGGTTCCTGGCCATCCGGAGCGTGCACGATGCGCGGAAGATGTCGGTGTGCTGGCTGCTGGTGCTCGCGCCCCTGGCCGCGGTGGCGACGAGCGGCGCCGGCTGGCTTGGCCGGGCCCTGGTCGCGAACGGGGAACTCGAGATGGGCGCCACCGACGCGTTTGTGCACACGGCGTGGTTCCTGTGCGCTCCGGGCGTGTTCGGGTTTGTGCTGGCCGCCCTGACCGCGGCCCTGATGAGCACCGCCGACACCCTGATCAACGCCGTGAGCGCCATATTCGTCAACGACATCTGGCAGCGCCACGTCCGGCCGGACGCCGCCGACGCGCATTACCTCAAAGTGGCCCGCATCGTGAGTCTCGCGGCCGGCGCGCTCGGGCTCGCCCTGGTTCCCATCTACTATTACCAGTACGAGAGCATCTACTACGCGCATGCCGTGGTGACGGGGTCGATCCCCGTTCCCATGGTCATCGCGATCCTGTTCGGGATCCTGTGGAAACGCTACACCCCCGCCGCCGCGGTGGCCACGCTGGCCGGAGGATTGTTTCTGGTGGGTCTCTCGTTCTTCCCGCCGCTCGACAAATGGCTTATCGGGCCGTTCGCGTTCGGCATGGGCAGCGGCAGTTACGGGTTCATGCGCGCCCTTTACGGATTTGTGGTGTGCGGGGTGCTCGGGGTGGTCGTCAGCCTGGTCACGAAACCCAGGCCCCTGAGTGAACTCACGGGCCTGGTGACGGGGACCCAGCTCGAGGCCATGCGTCTGTACAAAGGCGGCGAAATCAACCGGACTCCCGGCAAGAAGGCCCGCGTGCGCGTTCAGGCCGACGCCACCCTGCCCAACCCCGAAACGGTGGTCGTGCCGGAGGCCGCCCTCGGCGTGATGGCCGCCCGTCCCGGCGACATTCTCTACGTTTCCGATCCGCGCTGGTGGTTCGGCGGGCTGCGTTCGGTTCACGTTCGCGCGGGGCAACCCGGCGACGGCGCGGTGTTGCGGATGCATCCGGACGCCCTCACGGATGCCCACCTGCGCGACGGGCAAACCGCGGTTGTGGAGAAGATTATCTAGTCCGGAAAGCTCACGGGCTTCGAAATCTCTTGACCGGGCGCGTGCTGCCTGCTGTCGCGAGCGATATCGGCCTGTCTGATCCCCATGGCCTGGGGGCGTCCATGCTCCGGCGAGCAGGTCCTGTGCCGTGCCGGTGCCCGGTAATCCCGGGCGCGCCACCCCGCCGTCCCGGCAAACACGGCATAAACACTAGACTTACAGGACGTAACATGATAAACTACCCGCGCAACCTGATTTGCCGCAGTGCAGCGTGAGGCGGAAGGAAAGGGTCAGTGACGACTGTGTTTAGACTCACTGTCGATGCGGGGCCTCACGACCGTGCTTATTGCCCCGTAAGTATCGACTTGCCAATGGATTACGATAAGAATACGGGCGTCCTGCTGACCGACGCGAAATCCGGAAAAACCATCCCCTGCCAAGTCACTCCACACCGCAACGGCGCTACCCTCACCTGGCTTGCCACCGGTCTGAAAGCCGGTGAGACCCGGAAATTGACCGCCAAACCCGTTTCGGGTGCGCCGGCCGCCCCGGCCGTGCGGATTGAGGACAACCCGGACGACGCGGTGGTCACGGTGTCGGTCTTTGGCAAGCCGTTTACCGCCTACAACTACGGCCGGAAGTGGGTGCGCCCGTTCCTGTATCCCGTCATTGGCCCCGGGGGGGCGCAGGTCACCCGGAACTGGCCCATGTCCGAACATGCAGAGGACGAACAGCGCGACCACCCCCATCACAAGTCCATCTGGGTGGCCTATGGCGAATGCGGGGCGGGGAAGGTCGACAACTGGGCGGAGTTGCCCGGTCACGGGTGGCAGCGGCATGTCCGCTTTCTCAAGAAGGAGTCCGGACCGGTTTTCGGGCAGATCGTGGCGAAAAACGACTGGTGCACGCACGCGGAGCGGAAACAGTTCGAGGAAATCCGCGACATGCGGTTTTACGCCCTGCCGGGGGGGGCGCGCCTGTTCGACATCGCCGTGACATTCCGGATGACGGAAGGTCCGATCACCTTTTACGACACGAAAGAGGGGGGCCTGGTCTCGGTCCGGGTCGCCAGTTCGATGGATGTCCCCCGCACGGGGCGGATCGAAAACGGTTACGGGGGGATCAACGAAGCCGAAACCTGGGGCAAGAACGCCCCGTGGTGTGATTACAGCGGGCTGGCCGACGGCGTGCACGTGGGCATCGCCATCATGGATCACGAGACCAACCCGCGATACCCAACCGGGTGGCATGTGCGCGATTACGGTCTGATGACCGCCAACTGTTTCGCATGGAAACACTACCATCCGGAAGCAGGCATGAAGGGAGACATGACGTTTGGCAAAGGGAGCCGGACCACGTGGCGGTACCGGCTCTTGATTCATCCGGGAGACGCGGCGCGCGGCAAGGTGAAGGATCGATTTATGGACTTTGTCGCCCCGCCTCGTGTCGCCGTCGCCTAGACGGTTCCCGTCGGGAACCGGCCGGCCCGGCGCGGCGCGCGGGGCCCGGGGGACGGCGTGTGCTCCGGAGTGATTAACGGCTTTCGGACGTGGGGAGGAGGAGTGCTTCGGCGGCGGCCGCGGTTCTCTGACATCAACGGTACCAGGAGGCAGGCGATCATGGCGAAGACCAAGGCGAAGCCGAAGACCAAAGCCAGCAGCCGGGCGAAGAAAGCGGCGCCGGGCACGGCGAAGAAACAGGCCAAACCCGCAAAGGCCGCCGTGAAACCGCGCCCGGGCACGAAGGATGCCTCCAAAAAAGCCGCGAAAAGCACGAAGAAACCGCCTGCGGCAGCGCCAAAGGCCAATCCTAAAACCAAGTTGAAGACCACCATGAAGAAAACGACCCAGGGCCCCGCAAAGGCCGCACCGAAAAAAGCACCGGAACCCAAAGAGCGCCAGGAGGCTCCCGCGCCCGCGACCAATGCGGTTTCCCGCGGGAAAAACGCCTCGCTGGACCGGGAATTCCTGATCAAGCTGGCCCAGGCCATCCGCGAGGTGGTTCAACCCGCCATCGATGCGTCCAAGGGCCGGGAAGTCATTGGCAATGCCCCGAGCGGCGACGCCACGTTTCAGCTGGACCGGCTGGCCGAAAAGGCGCTGCTGACCTTCCTGCGGGACGCGAAGCTCCCGGTCGCGTACTATTCCGAGGATTCGGGGTATACGACCTTTACGAGCGGGCAGCCGGAACATTTGCTCGTGGTGGACCCGATTGACGGCACGCGGGCCGCGAAGTCCGGGTTCGAATGGTGCGTGATCGCCATCGGCAGCACGCGCGTGATTGAGCGTCCCCGGCTGGGCGACATCGACAATGCGCTCGTGATGGAACTGATGGGGCCGCGCGCGTTCTATGCCGAACGCGGAAAGGGCGCGCGCGTGTATGTTGACGGCCAGTACCGCAAACCCAAGCTGTCCAAGAACACGGACCTCGAGACGGTCGTGTGGTCGATGACGGTGCCGGCCCGCCCCGCCGAGCTGATCTTCCCGACGGCGGCCAAACTCATCGATCTGACGAGCCTGAAAGGCGGTTTTTACGCCTGCAACAGCACCTCGTACAGCCTGACCCGCCTGCTCACCAACCAGCTTGACGCCTGCGTGGACATCGCGAACCGCTATTACCGCGACATTCCGAAGACCGTGCAGGATCAGTTCATCAACGCCGGGCGGGGCGCCATCCTCGGCATCGCTCCCTACGACATCGCCGCCTCGCTGCTCATCGCCGAGGAAGCCGGCTGCGTGGTTACGGACGCCTACGGCAAGAGTCTGCGCGACGTGCTGCTCCTCGACAGCGCCACCGGGAACCATCAGTCGATGGTGGCCGCCGCGAATGCGGAACTGCACGAAAAGCTGCTGAGCTTCTTTGATGCGCGCATCCTGCAATGGGAACAGTTGCTCAAACGTCGCGAGGAACGGCGAAACTCGTAGCGCCGGAGACCGGGTTGAGCGGAGTACGGTGACGACAGGGCCGCGGGTTCCGGAAATGCGGACCCGGCCGCGGCTGTTCTGCCTCTCGTGGACGCGTTGACGAACAAGGAGTACGGCATGCCCGGCCGGGCCACCACGAATTTCCTGGATCTTCCCGAGCGCGACCTCTCCCGGTTCATCATTGAACCCGAGATGATGGGCACGGTGGTCATTTTCGGCGCGACGGGCGACCTGGCGGGGCGCAAGCTCATCCCGGCCATCTACAATCTGTGGCAGGCGGGGTACCTGCCCAGACGGCTCGCCGTGGTGGGCGCCGCGCGGCGGGCCATCGACGAAACCGACTTCCGGCAGCGCATGTGCGAGGCGCTCAAGAAACACTCGCGCACCGGCCATGGCGACAGCGAGAGCTGCGATCCGTTCGTGTCGAACCTGTATTACCAGCAGCTGCGGTTCGACGAGCCGGGGGACTACGTCCGTCTCAAGGAACGGCTCGATGCCCTCGAGGCGGCGCAGGGGGCTCCCGGCAACCGTCTGTACTACATGGCCGTCGCGCCCGAGTTCTTTGCGACCATCGTGGAGCATCTCGGGCCGTCGGGGTGCACGCACGGCCCCGGCTGCTCGCCCTGGACCCGGGTCGTCGCGGAAAAGCCGTTCGGATTCGACCTGGAGTCCGCCCGCCAGATCAACCGCGCGATCAGCGGCGTCCTCGACGAAAGCCAGGTGTTCCGCATCGATCACTATCTGGGCAAAGAGACGGTTCAGAACATTCTGGCCGTGCGGTTCGGAAACGCCATGTTCGAGCCGCTGTTCAGCCAGAAATACATCGACCACGTCCAGATCACCGTTTCCGAGACCGTGGGCATGGAAGGACGGCGGGGCGAGTTCTACGACAAGGTCGGCGCCCTGCGCGACGTGATCCAGAACCACGCGCTGCAGCTCCTGTGTCTTGTTGCCATGGAGCCGCCCGCGCGGTTCAATGCCCGGTACATCCGTGACGAGAAGCTCAAGGTGCTCAACAGCATCGAGACGCCCCGGGACGGTCCGCTGTCCGAATGGTGCGTGCGCGGGCAATACGGCGAAGGGGCGGACGGCCCGGCCTACCTGGCCGAGGACGGCGTGGACCGCCGCTCCGAGACCGAAACGTACGTGGCGCTACGGCTGTTTGTCGACAACTGGCGGTGGGCGGGGGTGCCGTTCTTCATCCGGACCGGCAAACGGCTGCAGAAACGGCTCACCGAGATCATGGTGCAGTTCAAAGATCCGCCCATGCACCTGTTCCGCGAACTGGGGGCCGGGCTGCCCGAGACGAACGTGCTCGTGTTCCGGATTCAGCCCGACGAAGGCATTTCGTTGACGTTCAACGCCAAACCGCCCGGCATGGATTTTGCCGTGCGGCCCGTGGCCATGCAGTTTGCCTACGGCCACACGTTTGACGAGGATATCCCGGAAGCCTACGAGCGGCTCTTGCTCGATGCCATCCGGGGCGACAGCACGCTGTTTACCCGTGCGGACGAGATCGAGAGCGCCTGGAGCATTGTCACGAAGATTCGCGAAGCGTGGGCCGGCGCCGGGCCGCCGCTGCCGTATTCCCCGGGCACGTGGGGACCGGCGGACGCCGGGCGCATCTTCAGGCACTGCCGGGGCGCCTGGCGCAACCCCTAACCCAACGGAGGTGTGACCATGAGTGAATACCGCGTCTGCGCCGACCCCGTGCGCTCCTTCGCAGAGGCCTTCGCCGAAGAGATGGCGCGGATCGAGCACCCCCGCATCGCGCTGTCGGGGGGATGTACGCCGCGACCGCTCTACCGGCTGTGGGCGCGGGAGTACCGCACCGTGCTTCCCTGGGACCGGACGCACATTTTTCAGGTCGACGAACGTTGCGTGCGGACGGACAGCGACGCCTCCAATTGGAAACTGCTCCACGAGGCCCTGTTGTGGGCCATTCCGGAAGCCCGGGCCTACCGGATGGAGGCCGAACGCGACGGGGCCGCGGAAGCCTACGAACAGGTGCTCCGAAACCATGTTCCCGCCGGGGAGGACGGGATTCCGCGGCTTGATCTGGTGTTGCTGGGCCTCGGGGCCGACGGTCACACCGCGTCGCTCTTTCCCGGCACGCCGGCCGTCAACGAGCGGCAACGCCTGGTCGTGCGGAACGACACGCCCGGCATCGAGCCCGCCCGCATCACGCTCACGTTTCCCGTCCTGGAAGCCGCCCATCGGCGCTGGTTCCTGGTAACCGGGGCCGCGAAAGCCGAGGCGGTCGCAGCGGCCGATGCCCGCGCCAACCCGGCCGGAAAGCTCGATGCCCTCTGGTTTCTGGACGCGGAGGCGGCCTCGGCGATCTAGGCGTGCGACCCGCCCGAACTGCGCGGATGGCCCGGCGCGGGCCTGCGTCACAAACGTGGGTTTTAGCCTGCGCGCTGTTCCCAGAACTCCTCTGCGCGGCGGGATAGGGTGGCGCAGCGCAGGGCGATGATGGCATTGGCGCCTCTGACGGTCCACTCCATAC
>JAAYAQ010000168.1 GCA_012719295.1 Candidatus Hydrogenedentota bacterium
CCTCGGAGCGTAGCGACGGTGTGCCGCTTTAGCTTTGCATCTTCTTTCCTTTCTTTCTGAGGGAGTCTCCTTTTAGCGTGAGTTTGTGGGCGTTGTGCACCAGTCTGTCAAGGATGGCGTCGCCCAGTGTGGGGTCGCCGATGACCTTGTGCCATTTCTCGATGGGCAGTTGGCTGGCGACCAGGGTGGACCGGAGGTCGTGGCGGTCTTCCAGGATCTCGAGGACATCGCGGCGCTGCTCCTCGGTCAGGCTGGCCAATCCCCAGTCGTCGATGACGAGCAGGTCGATCCGGGCGTAGGCGGCGAGGACTCTGCGGTACCGGCCGTCCGCTTTGGCCAGGGCGAGGTCGTCAAAGAGCCTGGGCGCCCGCAGGTACAGGGCGCGGAAGCCTTCGCGGCACGCCTTGTGCGCGAGCGCACAGGCCAGATAGCTCTTGCCCACACCGGTAGGCCCGGTAATGATGACGTTGTGGTGTTCGCGTATCCATCGGCACCCGGCCAGGGCCAGTACGAGGGATTTGTCGAGCCCGCGCGGATGGCGGAAATCCACATCCTCCACAGTGGCGGTCAGACGCAGTTTGGCCTGTTTGAGCCGAAGCCGAAGGCGGTTAGTGTCGCGTTCGGCAGATTCGCGATCTACAAGCAAAGCCAGCCTGTCCAGGAAATCCAGGCGTTCGTATTTGGGGGACGCATCCTGCTCTTCGAGGGCTTTGGCCATCCCGAAGAGACGCAGTTCGTAAAGCTTGTCGATGGTTGGTTGCTTCAGCATGATTCATCTCCCTGCGCGGTTTGGCGGTAGTATTCGGGTCCACGGATGTTGTCGTGCTCCACGGGAGGGTTTTCTGGGGGCTTCTGCGGTACCGGTCTCTGGTCCAGCTTGCGCTTGAGGATGGACTCGATGCTTCTGAAGGTGACGGTCTTGGTGGCCAAGGCGCGCGTGCAGGCGGCTTCGAGCCGTTCCGAGCCGTATTCCTTGCCCAGGCGCATGAGCCCGAGGCAAGCGCGGAACCCCTGCTGAGGGTGGGGACGTGCCCGCAGGATGGTTTCCACCACGTGGGCGGTCTGGGGACCGGTTTTCTCGGCCCAATGCACCAGCCGTTCCGGTGTCCACTGAGCGTAGTCTTTGTGGTTCCTGGGCATGTGGGCTGAGAGCGTGGCGTATTGCCCTTTGCGTTGTAGGCGAGAGTGGCTGGCCACCCGTTTGTTCTTGTGGAAGCACTCCACACCAGTGAGGGTGATGCGCACGTCGATGGACTCGTTTACCAGTTGGTAGGGCACGCTGTAGTAATTGGCGTCGATGGCTACGTGGTAGTCGATGTTGACACGCGCCTTCTTCCACTCCGCGTATTCGTAAGGTTCAGCTGGTAGTGGGCGGAGAGCCGGTTTGTCCAGTTGCTCAAACAGGGAACGGCGGCTGCCCTCCAGCTTCTGGAAAGGCTGCTCGTTATACTGCATGAGCCTCCATTCAATGGCCTCATTCAACTCGGGTAGCGAGAAGAATGTGCGATGGCGTAAGGGGGCAAGAATGCGGCGCTCCACGTCCTGTACGCCCTTTTCCGCTTTGGCCTTGTCCTTAGGCCTGCGCACCCGTGTGGGCAGCACTGCGCAGCCATAGTGCTCTGCAAGATCTTCGAACGTGCGGTTCGCTTCGGGTTCGTAACGATGCGCGGAAGTGACGCCCGCCTTCAGGTTATCGCAGACCACAAGCGCCGGCACGCCGCCATAGAAGGCGAAAGCGTGGACGTGGGACGTCACCCACTCCGGCAAAGTCTGGGTCCACGTGGCTTCCGCGTAGGTGTAGTTACTCGCGCCCAGGACCGCCACGAACACTTGCGCCTGGCGTATTTCGCCGGTCTTACGGTCCGTGACGGGCACGGTCTGGCCGCAATAGTCCACGAACAGTCTTTCGCCCGCCTTGTGCTCTTGGCGCATCGGGAGGTCCAAAGTCTCACGCCAGGCCCGGTAGCGGACGCAGAACTGGGTGTATTGGAATCCGTCCGGATGAGCCTCCTTGTATTCCTCCCACACCAGCCGCAACGTCACGCCCTTTTGCGCGAGTTGCCGGCGCACCTCGGCCCAGTCCGGAATGAAACGCGGCCCGCTCTCCTCAGACAGGGCGTCCGGAAATAGACGCCGTTCCAACTCCTCGTCCGTCAGTTCTTCCGACAATGGCCACGATAACCCCACTTCCTCGGCGCGCTTGACGTACTTGGCAACCGTACTGCGCGCCAGCGAACAGCTGGTTGCCACCGTCCTTTCGCTCAAGCCGCATTCCCATCGCTGACGCAACACTTCTCTGATTCGTCGCATATTCGAACTCCTGGGCACCGTGTGCCGATTGAATCCCAGCCCCTATGACTGGAAAACGACACACCATACCCAGAAATGTGGTCGAAGGGATTTCCCCGGAGAGATGGCCGCGCCCGAATTCGCCGGCCGCACTCAACCGAAACGAACGGCCGCGCAGAACCGTCATACCCGGCCGCGCTCAGCCGAATTCACAAGGTGGCCGCGCCCGAAATATGCA
>JAAYAQ010000169.1 GCA_012719295.1 Candidatus Hydrogenedentota bacterium
GCGGACGGCGAACACGCGGAGGCCGCCCGGCGCCCGCTCACGGCGGATGCCTCCTACGACATGCTGGTCGCATTTGGAACGCCCAGCCTGCAGGACCATGTGCGGGGGAGTTACGCGGACGGGAAATCGCTGGAGGGACAGGGCCCCGCGGCAACCAGCCCGCTCCTCGCGATGCTGACCCGCCAGGAGGGTCACCACGGCGTGAAATTGACTCCCGCCGAATTCGAGCGCCTGAAGGTGTGGATGGACACCTACGGGCAGCGCCTCGGCTCGTTTGACGAGCGGCAGGAACAGCACCTCGCCGTGTTGCGGGCCCAGTGGCACGACCTGCTGGCTCCCGCTCTCGAAGGGAGATGACGGGGGAGGGATTCCGCACCGCGGACCGGCGGCCGGCGCTATCGGGCACGGCGGACGCCGCCGGGGCGCCGGGATCCCGCCGCCGATTGAACCCGGGGCTCGCGCGTCCTATACTTCCCGTCATTGTCCATACGTTGCAGGAGATCTCCCATGCTGTCACGACTATCGCGTCGAACCTTCCTCAAACGTTCCAGCCTTGCCCTGACCGCTCCGCTTATTCTTCCCCGGCTCAGCCTCGGCCAGTCTCCCAACGGCAAACTGCAGTTGGCCGCGATCGGTGTTGCGGGCCAGGGCGGCAGCGACCTTGCCGCCATCTTTTCCAGCGGGAAGGTCGATGTGGTGGCCCTGTGCGACGTCGATGAAACCCGTTTGAACGAAGCGGCCGCCAAGTACACGCAGGCCCGAAAGTACTTCGATTGGCGCGAACTGCTTGCCAGTGAGGCCGGGAATATCGACGCGGTGTGTGTCGGCACGCCCGACCACATGCACGCCCCGATTGCGTATTCGGCCATTTCCCTGGGCAAGCACTGCTATTGCGAAAAGCCACTGACCCAGGAAGTGTATGAAGCCCGCCAGCTGCGGCTCGCCGCCGAACGTGCGGACGTCGTGACCCAGATGGGCAACCAGATCCACGCGCATGCCTGTTACCGCAACGCGGCGAAGATGATGCAGGACGGCGTCATCGGCAAGGTGAAGGAATGGCATTCGTGGATATCCAACGGGTACGGGGGCACGGAGTTGAGCCGTCCTGCGGCCGAGGATGCCCTTCCCCAGGGTCTGAACTGGGATCTGTGGCTGGGGGTGGCGCCGCAGCGCCCGTACAAGGCGGAGATCTACCATCCTCGCCTCTGGCGCTATTGGCAGGATTTCGGCTCGGGCGCCCTGGGCGATTTCGGATGCCACATTTTTGATCCGGTGTTTTCCGGACTGGGCATCGGCGCGCCGCTTCGCATCACGGCCGAGACCCCCGAGTTTAATAACGAGGTGTGGCCGTTCTGGGAGGTCATCCACTACGAGTTTCCGGCCACCGCGATGACGGCCGGCGACACGGTGCGCGGCACGTGGTACGACGGCGGCAAACGGCCCGGCCCGGAGGCCATGGGCTTGCCCGCCGGCACGCCCCTCCCCGATGCCGGTTCGGTCATTGTCGGCGAAGAGGGCGTCATGGTGCTTCCCCATTGCGACAAGGCCACCGTGTTGTATCCCGCCGAGAAGTTCAAGGAGTTCAAGCAACCCGAGCTTCCCGGTCTCAATCACTACCATCAATGGGTCAATGCCTGCCTGGGGACGGACACCGCGGCTTCCAACTTCTCGTACGCGGGCCCGCTGGCCGAGGCGGTGCTGCTGGGCAACGTGGCCAACCGCTGCGCCGGACAGACCCTCGAGTGGGATGCGCCGAACCTGCGGATCACCAATATGCCCGAAGCCAATGCACTCTTGCGGGTGCCTTACCGGGAAGGATGGGAAGTGGAGGGGTTGTCGTAGGCGGGCTGGCGCGTGCCAGTCCCAGACTCGGCGCAGGGAGGTCATGGCATGCTCTACACGTTCGCGAAACTGGACACGGCGCAATTAACAGCGATTCAGCAGCTTGAGCACGAGGAAGGGCTCAAGGTCCTGGCCTTGATCCCCGTCGATACGCAACCGGACCTGATCGATGCCGGCCGGCTGGCCAAACTGCAGGCCCTCGAGAAAACACTCGGCTACTGCCTGATCGCCGTGCGCTAGGCGCCGGTCTCCGCGCCCAGCGCGTCGATATCGAGGTCGCCGATGCGCTCGAACACCTTCCGGATGCCCGCGCCAACGTGCTGAGCCACCAGTTCGTCGTTGGGCGCGCGCAGGGGCACGGTCATGCCGAAATGCGTTTCGCAGTGCTTCCGCGCCACGGGGAACAGCGCGGGGTCATACGACAGGCGCCGCCCGTAGTTCCAGGGCGAGCCCTGGCCGTACGCGTTCTGCGCCTGAAACACCGTCATCTCCGGAAGAATGAAATCCTGCCAGACTTCAACGGGCACGCCTTCCGCCTGCAACGCTTTCATCACGGCGTTGCGGAACCGCTCGGGCGGACCCTGGTAACCATAGGCCGCGCCGTCAACGTGACAGGTGAAGTTGTACCAGTTGGTCTTGTGTCCTTCGGGCACGGTGGGCGGTTGCAGTCCTGGAATATCGCGCACGCCGGCGGCAAGGATCCTGGCGTTGCGCGCGGCCGTCTCGAGATAGGCGTCGAGTTTGGCCAGTTGCGCCCGGCCGAACGCGGCCGTCAGATCGTTGTTGCGGTACATCCAGCCCAGCGCGTACGCGTGATAGTCGCGGTCTTTCGCGGGGGTCCGCGTTTCCCCGAACGACCAGACCATGCGCGCCCGCTGCAGGATTTCCTCGTTGTCCGTCACGAACATGCCGCCTTCGCCGGAACACAGACATTTGTTCTGGTTGAAGCTGAACGCGCCGCAATCGGCCAGCCGCCCGACGCGCGTTCCCTTGTACTCGGCGCCGTGCGCCTGGCAGCAGTCTTCGATCACCTTCAGCCCGTGCCGCAGGGCGATTTCGAGGATCGGGTCCATGCTGGCCGGCAACCCATGCAGGTGTACGGCGATGATCGCCCTCGTCCGTTCGGAAAGGGCCGCTTCGATCCTGGCCGGGTCGATGTTCATGGTGTCGTAATCGATATCGACGAACACGGGAATGGCGTTGTGGTGCAGAACGCAGGTGGCCGACGACGACCAGCTGTAGGCCGGCACGATGACCTCGTCGCCCGCGCCGCACCCGCACGCCGCCACCCCCATGTGCAACGCGGCCGTGCCGCTGTTGGTCGTGATGGCGAACCGGTTGCCGTTCCAGGCCGCGAACTCGTCTTCAAACGCCCGGCAATTGGGCCCGTACGCGTGGTTGTCCCCTCGCAGCGACGCCAGCACCCGGTCCTCGTCGCTCGAATCGATCGGGGGCCACTTGCGGATCGCGCCCGCCGGTACCGCCGGTTTCCCGCCCAGCAGCGCCAGTTTCACCTGCTTCATACAGCCCTCCTGCGCCTTGCCGCCTGATCCTACGCAATACCGCATTTCGCATCAACATCTCTCGCGCCCCGCCGCTCTCCGAAGCGGGCTTCAGGCTGGATGTCGACCCGGTCCACAGGCGCATGCTGCGGTTTCGCTTCGCGCGTCTTACGCGCCTCCTTCGACGGCACTCCCGTCGGCATCATGTGCACCCGACTCGCGGCCTTGGGCGCCGCGGGACCTCGATGCTATTATGACTTCCCTGACGACGGGCATATCCGCCACGCCGCGGCCGCTGTTGCCGGGTGCGGTGCGTACCGCCATCGCCAGGATGGACGCGTATTTGCAGACGCGTTCGCTGTAAAGCCGGGGAGAGGATATGGAATACTCCAAGCGCCTGATCCGTCTCGATGGGCCGGCCCGTGACGTCGGCGCGGCCTTCGGAGAGGCGAATGCCGCGGAAATCCGCGAGGATGTCGACCGGTTCTTCACCGAGGCGCGGGACAAGGAAGGGCTGGCGGCCCGGGCGCTTGTGGCCGCGGGCGCGGGCTATATTGCGCTTGTCGAACGATACGCGCCGCACTGGCTCGACGAGGCCGATGCCCTCGCGCGTGCGGCCGGGGTCGAACCCGAGCGGTACCTGACTTACCAGGGCGGGAAATACCGCGGCATCAACCGTCCCGAGTGTTTCACGTGGTATGCCCCGCCGGACTGGTGCATGAACGGCGTGGGCCTGTTTCACAAGAACCGT
This sequence comes from Candidatus Hydrogenedentota bacterium, assembly GCA_012719295.1. GTDB lineage: Bacteria > Hydrogenedentota > Hydrogenedentia > Hydrogenedentales > SLHB01 > UBA2224. Next base: position 4,096 of record JAAYAQ010000169.1, read on the forward strand.
GACAACAAGCGCCGCACCCAGTGCGCCTATGTGAAGGGGGTGCACGTACCCGGCAAGCGCATCTACCGGTTTCTTGCAAGCGGGGATACCATGGACATGGGTACCATGTTCGGCGTGAACGAACGGGGGCTCGCCATCGCCGCCGACACCGGCGCTGCCGATCCCGAGCCGCGGTGGCGGGGCATGATGAATACCGACACGATGCGTCTGATGCTCGAACACTGCAGCGACGTGGACGAGGCGCTCGCGTTTCTCGAAGGACTGCAGGCGGACGGCGTGTGCGCCGGCGGACCTCTCGCCACGAACTGGATGTTCGCGGACGCGCGCGGCGAATCGTTGCGCGTATACCAGTTTGTCCGGCGCCTCGAGTTGCAGCGGGGCGGGGATTCCTGCCTGGTCATGCGCGATGCGGATGCCCGCGGAGACCTGGTGCGCGGCGAACTCACGCGCGAGCGAGGGCGCCTGACCCCGCTGACCATGAACGCGCTCGCGCGCCGAGCGCCCGTGTTGGACAACTCGAATTGCTCGTCGTTCACCGCGCTGATCCCGGCCCGTCAGAATGACGTGTTCACGTGCGCGTACGTGGCCGTCTCCCGCGCGGTCGAGACCCTGTGCGTGCCCTTGTATGTCGGAGCCGCCGCGACGCCTTCCTGCCTCGTGGACGGGTCCCTGTCGCGGCTCTCGGCACGCGCGAGCCGGGGAGCATCCCTCGAGGCGCGAGCCGCCGCGGCCGGCATCGACCTGGCCGCGTTCGAGGCGCATCTGGAAACGGAACGCCAGGCGCTGGAGGCCCATGCGCGCAGCACCTACCATGTGCTCGGCCGGGATGCGGTGGTGCAGGAGCTCACGAAGGGGTGCCTGACGTTCGCGGAACACGTCTGCGGAATGCTGACCGATTTGGAGAAAACCCATGCGTAGTAGATTCGAATCGGGCCGGTTCAAACTCATGGTCGCTGTGATTGCCCTGGGTACGGCGGCGATGGCCGCGGGCGGCGAGCACGCGGTGCGCGTCACGGTCACGTCGCCGCTGACGTTTCCCCGGACGCCCATGGATCCCGTGATTGATTTCGGCGAGCTGCTGCGCCGGGCGGGCGATGAACAGGCGCTGGACCCCGGGTCCATCACGGTGGTCGATGTCGCCGCGCAACAAGAGATCCCCTGTGCGGTAAACGAGGATTTCGCCTATTCCGACGCGGGCCGCGTCGAATGGGTAATCACCCACCCTGCCCATACCGAATATCTGCTCCGGTTCTCCACCGCCCCGGAACGACGCTTGCCGGCGCCCGCCGCCTGCACGCCCCTCATCGGCGTGGGGGATCTGCTTCGCTACAACGTCGGGGCGCCCGCTCCGGTGGTCGTCCCGCATCCGGGCGCCCTGGTGGATCTGACCGGCGACGGTCAGCGCGATCTGGTGGGGGCCTGGAACTACGCCTACCGGCCCGGCTGGCCGTGGGATGGCATCGTGTGCTATCCCGCGGTCGACGAGGGCGCGTTCACCTTCGGCGATCTTGTGCGCGTGCGCTACTCCGAAGGCGATACGTTCCACCATTTCTCGAGCATTTATATGACCGGCGATTTCGCGGATGTCACCGGCGACGGGCTGGTCGACCTCGTATACTCGCCCAGCCGCGGCGACGTGATCGAACTGTTTCGCAACACCGGCCGGCGCGATGCCGGCAGCATGCCGGTTTTCGTGCCCGACGGTACGCTGGCCCGCCCCGCGGGGGCCTGGAATCCGTGCCGTGCCGTGGACCTCGACCAGGATGGCGCCGTGGATATCGTCGTGGGCCAACCCGCCGCCGCCGACCAGCCCGAACCCGCGGAGGTGTTCTTCATCCGCAACACCAACCCGGACGGCTGGCCCTTTCAGGCGGCCGCTCCCGTTCCCCTGGGAGTGGAGGAACAGGCCTGCTTTTTTGACATCGACCAGGACGGGGTCCTGGACGCCGTAGGACTGCAAGGCGTCAAGAACGGCGGTGTGCACGAAAAGCGCGTGGTCTGGCGCAAGGGGATTCAGGTTTCGCCCCCCATATTCGGCGCCCTTCAACTGCTCCGGTCCGTCGACGCCCAGTATCCCGCCGGGCTGAGCGCCGTGGCGGACGGCCCGCGCCGCGGCCTGCTGGTCCTGCACGACGTCTTCCAGCGGGTCACGTTCTGGGAGCATTCGCCCGTCATCAGCGAACCGTCCCGCTTCATCCGCCGGCAGGATGCGCGCTCGCTTTCGGCGGTCATGTCGTTGAGCGACCAGGCCTGGCCGTGCCTCTGCGACTGGGATGGCGACGGCGACCCCGACCTTCTGGCCGGCGGCGGTTACGGCTGGATTCGCATTGTCATCAACGAGGGCGCAAAAGACCGTCCGGTCTTCGCGGAGGCCCGTCCCGTCCTGGCTGGCGGCCACCCCATCAAGCTCCTGCGCAACGACATTCTCGGCGAGCCGCACCACTGGCACAACATGGGCTATCCGTACCCGGTTTTCGTGGATTGGGACCTGGATGGCCTGCCCGATCTGGTAGTGCCGAACGAAACCAACCGTATTTTCTGGTACCGTAACGAAGGCTCCCGCACGGAACCCCGGTTCGGAGAACGCGAGCCGATCCTGGTGGACGGCTATCCCGACTCGCCCGAATTGCGCCGCCTCTCGGCGGAACGCGCCCTGGCCGACGCCGACCCCACGTACCCGCGCGAGGAAGAGCAGCCCTTCTTCTGGCGCACCGGCGCCGCCGTGGCCGACTGGAATGGCGACGGCCTGACCGATATCGCCACGCACGACGGATTCACCCGCAAACTCACGCTGTTCTCCCGGTACCGGGATGACACCGGCGCGCTCAGGCTCAAGAAGGACGGCCCCCTCACGCTGGTCGACGGGCGGCTCATCGACGACGCCGTTGTCGAACGGGAGGCGCACTGGACCGAGAGTTTCCGCCCGGTGGATTGGGACCGCGACGGGTTGCTTGATCTGGTCTATGCCTGCGCGGGCGCCGAGGCCGGCAAAGGCAGCATCTTTCTGCTTCGCAACGCGGGCACGGCGTCCAGCCCGGTTTTCGAGGCCCCGCGAACCTTCACCTGTTTTGGCCAGCCCATCTACGTCAGCGCCCACGGGCCCCATCCCTGGCCGGGCGACCTCGACGGAGACGGCCTGCCGGACCTGCTGGCCTGTGTCGAATGGAGCGTGTATCCGTTCTACACGCACGCCGCGCTTGAAATGAACGTGCGCCCGGAGTTTTCTCTGGAACTCGTCGAGTAAGAGATTCGTATCGCGATAAAGGGAGCCTTGCCGTGAGCATTGACCGCAACGAAGCTGTTTCCAGGTTTACGTGCCATTTCGGCGCCGTCCCGACGCTCGGCGTACGGGCGCCCGGACGGGTCAATGTCATCGGCGAACACACCGACTACAACCACGGCTTTGTGCTGCCCATGGCCATCGAACGCGAAACCGTCATCCTCGCGCGACCCAGTGATGCCCCCGCGATCCGGGCCTATGCCGCCAATTTCGACCGTACGGCCGTCGCCCCCCTGGACCGTTTCGAGCGCCATCCCGAGGAACCCTGGCTCGACTACATCGTCGGCGTGGCGCGGGAACTCGCCCTGCTGGACAGACCGCTTCACGGCGCGGAGATCATGATCTTCGGCGATGTCCCCGTAGGCTGCGGTCTGAGCAGCTCCGCCAGCCTCGAAATGGCTGCCCTGTGCCTCTTCGAACGGCTCGGCGGGTTCACGATCGACGGTCCGGAGGCCCCCCGCCTTGGCCAGCGCGTCGAGAACGATTTTCTGGGTCTTAAAACCGGCATCATGGACCAGTTTATCTCGCGGATGGGCCGGGCCGGCCATGTCCTCTTCCTGGACTGCCGCAGCTTCGACTACGACCTTGTCCCGGCGTCGTTTGACAGCGCGTGCTTCGTCGTCGCCAACACGGGCGTGTCCCGCGGGCTGACCGCCTCGAAGTACAACGAGCGCGTTGCGCAATGCCGCGAGGCCGTCGAGGGTATGTGCGCAAGCCTCGGGAAAGAAGGCAGCCATCTTCGCGACTTCGCCATGGAAGACCTCGAGGCCGCGCGGCACGCCCTCTCCGACACCGCGTACCGCCGCGCCCGGCATGTCATCACGGAAGACGTGCGCACCCGGGCCGCCTGCGACGCCCTGCGGGCGGGCGATGCCGCCGAACTCGGCCGCCTCATGAACGCCTCGGACGAGAGTCTGCGGACGGATTACGAAGTCACCTGTCCGGAACTCGACGCCATGACCGGGATCGCCCGCGACCTTACGGGCTGTTTCGGGTCGCGCATGACCGGCGCCGGTTTCGGCGGATGCACGGTCAGCCTGGTCAAGAGCGCGGAGGTCGAGCCGTTCACGGCGGCGCTTGCGCGCGAATACCAGGCGCGCACCGGGCTTCCGTGCGACGCGCTTGTTTCTCGCGCGGCCGACGGCGCCGGCGCGTTTCCGTTCTAACAGCCTCCCGGCGACGCTCGCGGCGGTTATCCTGTCAGGGTCTTGCGCAGAATGTCCCGGAGTTCATCGCCCGTGTAGGGTTTGTGGATGAACGCCGTGAGTTTCTTGCCCGTGAACCGGCCCACCACGTCGCTCTCGCTGTAGCCGCTGGACAGCACGATGGGGAGATCGGGTTTCCGCTCGCGCAGTTTCAGAAACGCCTCTTCGCCGCCCATGCGCGGCATCGAGAGGTCGAGAATGACGCACACAATGGCGTCGGCATGGCGGTCGTACACTTCAAGGGCTTCCACGCCGTCGTGGGCCTTCAAGACCCCGAAGCCCAGGCGTTTCAGCATGCCTTCGCCCACACGCAAGACGGCTTCTTCGTCGTCGACGAGCAGCGCCATGCCCTGGCCGCGCCATTCCCCGGCCGGCAGAGGCGCCATCGTCTCTTCTTCCGCGGGTTTGACCTGGGTGCTGGGCAGCAGGACCGTGAACTTCGAGCCAGTGCCCACCTGGCTGTCCACCCGGATCGCGCCGTTATGGCCCCGCACGATGCCGAGCACGGCCGCCAGGCCGAGCCCGCGTCCCGTCAGTTTGGTCGTGAAGAACGGGTCGAAGATCTTGGGGAGAATGTCCTCCGGGATGCCCGGCCCGTTGTCCGAGAGTTCCAGGATCAGGTATTCGCCGGGCGTCAACTCGTCGTCGACATAGGTGTTGGCGAGGTACGTCGAATCGGCTTTGATCGACGCCGTGCGGATGCGGATTTCGCCCGCGCGGTTTCCGATGGCTTCCCGCGCATTGTCCACCAGGGCGATCAGCATCTGGCGTACCTGGCGGTCGTCGGCCAGCACCACCGGCAGGTCGTCGCGCAGGTCGTACCGCAGATGGATGCGCCGGGGAACGCAGGCCGTGAGCAGGGGGGCCATGTCGCGGATCATCTCCGACAGGCTCAACGGGCGCATCGCGAACTGGCTCTGGCCGGAATAGGCGAGCATCTGGTTCGCCAGCAGGGCGGCCCGCCGCGCGATGCTCTCAACCTCGGTGAGATGGTGGCGCATCGGGGAACTCTGCGGCACGCTGGCGAGGGCCAGATGCGCGTTGCCCATAATTCCCATGAGCAAATTGTTGAAATCATGGGCGACGCCGCCCGCCAGTATCCCCAGGCTCTCCAGCTTGTGGGTTTGGCGCATCCGCTCCGAAAGACGTTTCTGTTCGCGTTCGGCGTGCACGAAGTCGGTGATGTCGCGAATTGTGCCCGTGGCCCGGACCGGCGCCCCGTCTTCGTCCCGTTCGACCACCTGGCCGCGCACGAGCATCCATCGCCACGCGCCCGTGTCCCGTTTCATGCGCACCCGGACCTCGCAGAACGCGGTGTGGCCTTCCGTGTGGCTGGCCCAGGCCTCTTCAAACCGGGCGACGTCCTCCGGATGCCCGGGCCAATGCGGCTCGAAACTATGCTCCTGCACGGCCTCAATGGAATAGCCCAGCAGCTCGCTCCACCGGCTGTCCCGGTACACGCGTCCCCGTTTCAGATCCCAGTCCCACAGGCCCAGGCCGCTTCCTTCGAGGGCCAGTTCCAGGCGTTTCTGGCTTTCACGCAACGCGCCTTCCATGCGTTTGCGTTCCGTAATGTCGCGGCTCGTTTCCACAATGGCCGTAATATCGCCCTTCGGTCCGTGAAAGGGGGTGGCGCGGACCCACATGATGCGTTTCCGGCCCCGCGTGTCGATGACTTCGCACTCGTAATCCCGGGGTACGCCGTCCTGCTGGATGGCCTGATGCGCACAATCGGGGCACCGGTTCATGCGATTCAGGTTTTCGTAGCACTTGCTGCCCACGGTGTTGCCATAGATCTCCCCGGCAAGCATGTTCCGCCAGACGATCGTCCCCTCGCTGTCGATTACCTCCACCGCGTCCAGCATGACTTCCTGAATGCCCCGGAGAAACGCCTCTTTGGAACGCAAAGCGTTCTCGGTCAGCTCCCGCTGAATGGCCGCGCTGAGATTGTCCGCCGCGGCGCGCAAGGCGTCGACCTCCGTGCGGGTCCAGCGCCGTTCCCGAACGCTTTCCTCGAACCCGATAAACCCCCACCATTGCCGCCCGGCAAAGAGCGGGGCCAGCAGAATCGACGCAATTTCCTGATCCATAAGAAACCGGCGTTCCTGCGGGGGAAACTCGCGCGCAACGCCCGAAAGGCATTCGCCGTGCGCCAGAACCGTTTCCCAGCGCGCCAGGCCGGCGGCGCGATAGGGAAGCCCTTCCGGCAGCGGGGTCTCGATGGAGCCTCCCGCCCGGGGGTCGATCCACGAGAATCGCGGCTGCATGAGGTATTCGCCGTTCTGGCGCTGGTGATTCTGGACAACGGTAATGCGGCTCACCCCGGAGGCCGCCCCCAGCCGTTCCAGCACCTTATGGATGGAACGCTCCCAGTTTTCGTCGCGGAGCAGTTGTCCGGCCGCGAAACCGATGCCCTCGAGGATGGCTTCCCGCTTTCTCAGTTGTTCTTCCACCGCCCGCCGGTCCGTGATGTCCTGGAAGCAGGCGCGCCGGCCCAGGGACTGTCCGTCCGCCCCGTACGCGGGCTGGCACGCATGATGAAGCCAGCGCTCGCGCCTGTCTTTCGTGATGATGCGGAATTCGAACTTGGCGCACTCCGGCGCCGTGGGATCTTCCTGGTAGTGCCGTTCGAGCGCGGCGCGGTCGTCCGGATGGACGATTCGGACGAGCAGCGAGGGATCCTCCATGAATTCCTGGGCGTCATAGCCTGTGAACCGCCGGCATGACGGCGAGGTGTACAGCAGTTCCCCCGCACATCCCAGCCAGATTTCCCAGTCATAGGTGTAATCGGCCACCGTGCGCAGGTTCTCCCGGCTGACGCGCAGGTCCTCCTCCGCGCGTTTGCGGGTCGTGATGTCGACATACTGCTCGATTCGACCCCCCGCGTACAGGCCGGACACGATCGGCTGGCTCCAGTGTTCCAGCCACCGGCCTTTGCGGTCCTCCGTCTCCGTCACCCGGCACTCGAAATGCTCGGGATACGCGTTGTTGTCGTAGGCGGCGAACGCGATGCGCTGAAACTCCGCCGGGTTGTCGAAGGCCGGGGCGAGGTCTTCGGCGATAAACGCGCGAACCTCCCGTCCCAGCACGGCGTGCCGCTGGAAACAGAAAAAGCGCTCCATCGCGCGGTTCATCCACGCCACCCGGTGTTCCGCGTCGACGATCATGAGCGCGACCTGAGACACCTCCAGCACGTCATCGATCAGCGACTGGTACCGCTGTTCGCTTCGCAGCAGCGCCTGCCGCAGCCGGTATTGTTCCGCCGCTTCCCGCGCCCGCTTGAGCAGGTACCCCATGTCCAGCGGTTTGGTGATGTAATCAAACGCCTTCTGCTGCACGCTGGCAATCGCCGACTCAATCGAGGGGTATCCGGTGATGATGATGACCGGCAGGTTCGGGTACAGGTCCGCAATCCGGTGGAGCAACTGCAAGCCTTCGTTGCCCGGCATCTTGTAATCCAGGATCACGACATCGAACTCGTCGTGTTCAAGGCGTTCAAGCGCCGCGGGCCCGTTCGTGGCCCCCTCGCCGTCCCATCCTTCCCGTTTGAACAGCTCCAGCGACGAGATCACGATGGTCTCCTCGTCGTCCGCAAGCAAGACCCGCAGGGGCTTGTTGAGCAATTCCTGAAACGTTGCCGGATGCAACCAGACGCCCTCCGACCACGGAGCGGTCGCGACCATTGCGTCTTCGGATGGGTTCATGGCGCCGTCCTCTCAATTCGCGGTATCGTCGCGGCGGCCGGCAGAACCAGGCTGAACGCCGTGCCGGCTCCCGGAGCGGTCTGCACAAGAAGTTCCGCATTCATCGCGTGGGCGAGGCTGCGCGAAACGGACAGTCCCAGGCCCATGCAACTGCCGTCCCCGGGGCCTTTCGTGGTGAAAAACGGCTCGAAGATCCGCGGGAGTATGTCCTCCGCGATGCCGTCGCCCTCATCCAAAACCTGAATCTCGATACGCTCGCCGGCCGGGGCGGCCCGGAACGTGATGATGCCGTCTTCGGGAGACGCCTCGGCAGCGTTGACCAGAAGATTATACAGAATCTGCCGCACATAACCCGCCGGAACCAGGGCGTCCGGCAGGTCCTCGGGCACGGCCATACGAAGTGTCAGCCGTTTCTGGGCGAATTTCCGTTCCAGCATCAGACAGATCTCGCGCATCTCCCCGCCCAGTTGGACGCGCGCCGCCGTGTCGGTCCCGGGGCGGTACAGCTGCGCCATCTGGCGGACAATCCGGGTGATGCGTTCAATCTCCCGCTGCGCCAGGTCCACGAACTGGCGGTCGGGATGCTGTTCGGGCACATTCTTGCCCAGAAGCAACAGACAGTTGCGGATGCCCGTCAACGGGTTGTTGATCTCGTGCGCCACCCCCGCCGCCATCCGCCCGGTCGCGGCGAGTTTTTCCATCTCGGCGCGCTGCGCTTCGAGTTCGCGGAGCTGTGCCGTGCGGCGGTCAACGATCGCTTCGAGGCTTTCCGCGTGCCGCTGGACTTCCTCGCGGAGGCGCCGCTGCTCCGTCACGTCGCGGATGATCGCGATGATCTCTTCCGTCCCGGTCGCGTCGTTCAGCATCAGATGCAGGTTGGTTTCCACCCACGTGTACGTGCCGTCGCCGCGCCGGAGCCGGTGTTCCAGGGTGTAACGGCCGGGTTTCTCTTTCATCCGCCCGAGGAATGCCTGGAGCGTCTCCGCCTCAGCGGGATGGACGAAATCGCACACCGGCCGGTTCACCATTTCGCCGGGGTCCAGGCCCAGGAGGGTCGCCGATGCGGGCGACAGATACAGAAACCGGCCGTCCGCATCCATCCGGACGATGAGATCCATGGAATTCTGCGTCAGAAAACGGTGGCGTGCTTCGCTTTCCTCGAGGGCGGCCTGCGCTTCATGGCGCTCGCTCACATCGTGGAGAAACCCTTCAAGAAACAGAAGTTCACCGGTGCGTTCCTCGAATACCCCCGCCCCATGCACCTCCACCCAGCACCAGTCGCCCGGGCGGCGCCGCAGGCGGTGCACCAGATGAAACGGCGCGTGTTCCTGCAGGGCCGCCGCCACCTGGTCGCGGATCGCCGGTTGGTCGTCCGGATGAAACAGATCGGTAATGCTCATCCTGCTGTTCAGGAACAGTTCCTGGGGGTACCCGGTGATGGTCTCGATCTGGTTGTTGAGAAAGAGCATCGTGAAGCGCGCATCGTTGCGGCACAGGAAAATGACCCCCGGAATGTTCTCCGCCAGGAGGCGGAAACGCCGCTCACTCGCCCGCAGCGCTTCCTCCGTCTCGCGCTGGTTCGTGACATCCTGGACCAGGATCTGAACCATGGGCGAACCGGTGGCGGGGTCGTTCGCGGTGAATGCGTCAAACCGAATCCAGTGGGTGAGCCCGCTGTAGCCCGTGTGGCAGACCTCCAGGTTCCGCACCTCCGCGCAGCGCGCCAGGATGTCGAAGGCCGGCGCCGGCGAGAATCCCCGGGTGGCGAACGTGTCGAAGTGTTCTCCCCGAAGGGAGACCGGTGGCTTGCCCGCGCGCCGCGTACACAGGATTTCCTGCGCTTTCGTGTCCGCGTGCACAATCACGCCGTCCAGCGTGCACCGGCACAGGCCCACGCCCGCAAATTGCAGGGTCCGCTCGTGCCAGTGAGCGAGGGAAGGCATGGCCGTGGGCGCGTTTGCGTGTTCCATTCCCTTCCCTTCCGTACACATCCCGGGCGGGGAACGGTTCGTATGCCTTGGGAATCGCCGCCCTGACCCCGGAACTATCCCAATTCACTGGACACTCGACCAGAAACCGCAACCGGATGCCATTGTACGGACTGCGGGGGAAGCGCGCAACAAATCGAGAGCGCCGACGGAACGGCCGTAGACGCCCCCGGGCGTCCCGGCGTATCCGGGCCAGTTCGGGCCGGCGCGCCCGGGAGTTTCGGGCGATGCCTCCCGCGCGGGAACGAAATCGGGCCGCGAGGGATATAACCGGCGGTGAAGTCTCTGCATCCGCGGGTTTGCGGAGCGGCGCTTGCTCCAGGGTACCGGCTTCAGATAGACTGACTCCGCGTTCACGTTGACTTCGCGGCAACGTGGGGGGGCAGATGGCCTGCTCGGGCGAGTCTTCGGTACGCCGAGCCTCCCTTCCCCCCTCTGCCACGAGCGGCGTCTCCGCGGACGCACGGGCCAGTTCGCCATGCACGAGGGGCCTTTTGTCGGTGCGTCAAAGCGTACTCGGGGGTAGGTGAGTGCGCTTCGAGATAAGGCAGGATTGGACTAATCGCATATGCGCCAACGACGTCTTCATCGATCATGGGGAATTTCACGCACCATCGTGCTGCTCTCGCTCGCCCTCGCCGGTCCGCTCCTTTCCCCGCCGGCCCGTGCTCTCGACCAGATCTTCCGCCAGACCGACGTGGACCTGTCCACCGAAGCCCAACTCCTCACCAATCCGTCATTCGAGCAGGGCGAAGGGGTCGCCGAGAAGGACGGGAAGGGCGTACAGCTTCCGGAATGGGACTTCTGGCAGGATGGCTATGCCATTGTCCCGGGCGCCGGCCGCAACGGCGGCCGCGCGATCCAGTGCTCCATTGACGACGACACCACCCAGTGCGGCGCCGGCCAGCGCGTCGAACTCAATCAGGAACAGCCCTTTCCCGTGGTCGCGAGCGCCTGGAGCCGCGCCCAGGACGTCAGCGGCAGTCCCGACAGCGGGTATTCGATTTACCTCGACTTCATCTTCCAGGACGGCACCACCTGGTGGGCCCAGACCTCCAATTTCAGCACCGGCACGCACGATTGGGAAGAACGGCACTTCATCGTGGTTCCCAAGAAACCCATCCGGTCCGTGTACGTGTATCTGATCTTCCGCGGCCATATGGGCACGGTCTACTTCGACGATGTGAACCTCCTCGAACTCCGCGGCGAAACGTACATGTTTGAAGGCGTGCCGGTGCGGCCTCAGCCGGTTCGCGCCCCCGTCGAGAAGGTGTGGATCCCCTACATGCAGACCCGCAACGGGCTGCAGATGGCCCTCGAACGCAAACGCGCCCGCGTGTGCGGCGTCTGGGTCAATCAGGAAAAGGTCGGACTCAACGGGCCGGGGTTCTTCGCCCGGGATACCGCCGCCAAATCCGATTTCCTCGCCCCCTGGAACTGGGAGTTCAACCAGCAGGACAGCACCCTGGTCATCAAAGGGGACATCGAGCCCCTGAGTCTCCGGATCACCGCGTCCATGACCCCGCGCGAGGACCGCATCCAGGTGAGTGGTCTCGTGGAAGACCTGCGCGGCGATGAACGCGCCGTCACCGTCTATTTCGGGCTTCCAGTCGATGATTCAGGATGGTTCTGGTGCGACGATCCGCGCACCAGCATCCCGGCGACGGCGACCATCTACATGAATGCCATCAGTACCGTGGCGGGGGCTACGGGTTCCATGTCCAGGTTCCCGCTGGGCGCGATTTATCAGGGCGCACCGTCCGCATCGCCTCGCAATCGCGGGGTGGCCATCGCCGTGCCCATGCACGAGCCCCGGCATCACCGGATCGGCTTCGACGCGCGGACCGGCCTGTTTTTCGTCGCGTTTGACTTTGGCCTGGCGCCCAACGCCACCGCAACGCCCGGCAAGGCCACGTTCGATTTCGTCATTTACCCGTTCCCCGCCCGGTGGGGATTCCGCGGCGCGCTTGCAGCCTACTACGGCATCTACCCGGATTCCTTCAAGCGCCGCACCACCGTCGAGGGGCTCTGGCTGCCCAAAACCCCCGTAACCGCCATCGAGGGACCCGAAGACTTCTTCTTTGCCTACTACTCTGTCCGCGACAACATTGGCTTGAATGCACAGCCGGGCCTGCTGTCTTTTGTACATTCCGACCCGTCCAATGTCTGGGTACCGCTTCCCGAGAGCGTCCCCCGGAAGGCGGATGACGCCGTTGCGTTTGTCCAGAATCAGAAACCGATCGGCAGCGACCAGATCAGCAGTTCCGGAATACTCGACGTTACCGGCCGCCCTGTGCTGGCCATCAAAGACACGCCGTGGTGCAACGGCGTGGCCTTCGCGGTCAATCCCGACACCGGGCTTACGGGGTCCACGAACAAAGGCCGCCACGAACTGGATTCGGCCCTCCAGCGCCTCAGCGGCAGCGGTACGCCAGCGCTTCCGGGCTGGCCCCCGCTCGACGGCGGCTACGCCGTTGATAAAAGCGCCGGACGCGGCGGCAGCTCGGCCATCCGGCTGGAAACGTCCCGCAATGCCCCGCGGGCGGGCGCCGGTCAGCGGGTGATGGTCGATCAGACTGAACCCAAACCCCTGGAATTGCGCGGTTTCGTCAAAACCAAGCCCCTGAAGAGCAGTCTCGACGACCAGTGCGTCATCTCGGTCACCCTGGTGGACTCTGACGGGCAATCGCGGACCGAGCGGGTTCAGGTCGCCCGGGAAAAGGACGATTACGCGCAGGTCGCGCAGACCTTTGAGAGCGCGAAGCCCATCACCCGGGCCACCGTCAAACTGCTCCTGCGCGACGAAAGCGGCGCCACGGCCTGGTTCGACGATCTCTTCCTGGGAGCAGCCGGCACCGAGGTCAACCTCCTTCAGGACGGCCAGATGGAGGCGGAACCGGTCGAGGCTGGGGGAATGAGCGGGGTCTATGTCGAAAACATCAGCGGGTGGGGAACCACCGTCAACTACAATTCCGCCCACTTCACCCAGGCCGGCCTGCCCCTCGTCTACGACAACCACACCCAGAAGATCGGCATCCTGAGCATGTTCTCCACGTACGAGTACCTCCGGGCGCTTGCGGATCCCCTCCGCAAAGACGACAAGCTCATTATGGCGTCCGGCGCCTTCGGGTTTCCCATCCATCTCGTGGATATCGCCTGCCTGGAGGTCGACTGGTGCCGGGAAGGCCGGTGGTACCCCTCCACGGATGACACCCTGGCCACGTACCGCGCCCTCGCGCATCAGAAGCCCATCTGTTTGTCGCTCGGCACCGATTTCGACTCGTTTCTCCGGGAACCCATTCTGGCCGACCTCGATGAAAAAGTCGACGAATCCGTCGAACGCCAGCCGTCGCTCATCATGGCGGAACGGTATTTTCAGTGGGCCCTGTTCTACGGCATGTTTCCAGGGTTTTTCAGTAAAGACGGCGACACCGGCGCCTTCTTTGAAAACCCCGACTGGTACAACATGGTCCGCCCGCTCTTCGTGAAGTACCTTCCCCTCATCCAGGAACTCTCCAAGGCCGGTTGGGAGCCCATCACCGGTGCGGAAACCGCGGAAGCCGAGCGGGTCTACCTCGAACGGTACGGCCGGGGCGAACAGGGCCAGGTGTTCATTACGTCACGCTACGGGGACCAGCGCTGGCAGATGAGTACCGAGGAGGGGCGCGACGTTCGCGAACAGCTCGCCGAACCCGTCACCGCTGAAATCGATGTGAACATGGCTCACGTCGGTTTTCTCGGGAAGGAGAGCTTCGAGGTGTTCGACTTACTGGCGGGCGCCCCGATCGAGTTCCGCTACGAGCAGAGCCATCTCTACTACTCGGTCACGCTTCAGCCGCACGGCGTCCATCTGATCCGCATCCGCCCCGCCGGAGGCTGACCCGGCGCACAGACAACCGGCCTGCGTGCCATCCATCCCGCACGTCCCGCGTCGACTTCAAATAGTAGTCAAGTGTACCTTCCCGCGCGTCAGAATTTCCTCGCGGCCGGGTTACGAAGCCGCGGCAGCCCGCGTGTGGTTGATGTAGTGGTCGATGGCCCGCGCGGCGCGTTTGCCGGCGCCCATCGCCTCGATCACGGTGGCGGCCCCGATGACGATGTCTCCGCCGGCGAACACACCGGGGATGGAGGTCGCCCCGGTCTCCCGGTCGGCCACGATGTTGCCCCATGGGTTGAGCTTGATTGCGGGGCTGTTGGACGTGAGCAGGGGATTGGCCTTGTTGCCGAGCGCGGGGATGACCATGTCGCATTCGATCTCGAATTCGGATCCGGGCAGGGGCACCGGCCGCCGGCGTCCCGATGCGTCGGGCTCGCCCAGGGCCATGCGAATGCACTCCAGGCCCCGGACCCGCCCCGATTCGTCGCCGAGGATGCTCGTGGGGCTGGTCAGCAATTGGAAGCGGATGCCTTCGTGTTCCGCGTGGATGACTTCGGCCGCACGGGCGGGCATTTCTTCCCAGGATCGCCGGTATACGATGGTGACTTCATCAGCGCCCAGGCGTTGGGCGGTGCGCGCGGCGTCCATGGACACGTTGCCCGCGCCGATGACGGCGACCCTGCGCCCCACGTGAACCGGCGTGTCGTAGTCCCTGCGGTTGGCCTTCATCAGGTTCACGCGCGTAAGGAATTCGTTGGCGCTGTAAACGCCAACGAGGTTTTCGCCCTCGATCCCGAGAAAGGCCGGCGCGCCTGCGCCAACCGCGACAAACACGGCGTCGAACCCGCGATCGAAGAGTTCCTCGAGCGAGAAGACCTTCCCAATCACCATGTTCAATTCAATGTTCACGCCGAGACTCTTGACGTAATCGACCTCGCGGTCCACGATCGCCTTCGGCAGACGAAACTCCGGAATGCCGTATCTCAGCACGCCGCCCGTGTCGTGGAAGGCTTCGAAAATGGTCACCCCGTAGCCCATTTTCGCCAGGTCGCCTGCGCACGTGAGCCCGCCCGGGCCCGACCCGATCACCGCCACCCGGTGCCCGTTGAAGGGGACCGGCGCCGGCGTCGCGGGCGCGAAGCGGGCTTCCCAGTCCGCGACGAACCGTTCGAGCGCGCCGATCGCGACCGGGCGCCCCGTACCGGACAGAATGCACAGGGCCTCGCACTGGTTTTCCTGGGGGCAGACACGCCCGCAAACGGCGGGAAGGCTGTTCTTGTCCTTGAGGATACGCGCGGCTTCGGGGAGATCGTCGCGCTGGATCGCGGCGATGAAGCCGGGGATGTCGACCTCGACCGGGCACCCTTTCACGCAGTGCGGATTCGCGCATGCGCGGCAGCGCATCGCCTCTTCGCGGGCCGCCGCGAACGTCAACCCGACCGCTACCTCATCAAAGCGGCCCTCCCCCTCGCCCAGGCGTGCCAGACTTTCCGCGATGAACAACTCAGCGCTTCGGTGAAACGACGCGTCCGCTACGGCGCCCGGCGCGCTCTCCAGGCCTGACCGGAGCGAGGCGATCTGCCGTTCCAGGCGGCAATCGTGCGCGTCTTCGGCCGTTATCGCGGACGCTTCCTCCTGCCGGTACGAACTCTGACGCCGCATCAACTCGTCAAAATCAACCGCGGCGCCGTCGAATTCGGGGCCGTCGACGCAGGCGTATTTGATGTGGCCCCCCACGGACACCCGGCATCCGCCGCACATGCCCGTGCCATCGACCATGATGGGGTTCAGACTCACTACGATCGGCACGCCGTGGCGTTTGCACTCGTTGGCCACGGCCCTCATGTGAGGCACGGGACCAATGGCGATCACTTCATCAAACCGTTCGCCCTCGCCGATAAGGCGTTCGAGGATCTGCGTGGCGAATCCGTGGTGCCCGAACGACCCGTCGTCGGTGCTGTACCACACCGATTCGCTCGCGGCTTCCATACGGTCCTGCCAGAACAGCAGCGATTTGTTCCGGGCCCCAATAATGGAAATAACGCGGTTCCCCGCGGCGTGGTGCGCTTTCGTCTGGGGATACATCGGGGCAACGCCCAGTCCGCCCGACACGCAGCACACGGTCTTGCCGGGGCCGGTGATTGTGCGGTCGTGGCCAAGCGGCCCCACCAGGTCAAGAATGTAGTCGCCTGTCTTGAGCGTCCCGAGCTGAATCGTGCCTTTGCCGACTTCCTGCATCACCAGCGTTATCGTGCCTTTGGCGGCGTCGCTGTCCGCAATGGTCAGGGGAATCCGTTCGCCGTGGGCGTGGCCCCGAACAAGCACGAAATTGCCGGGACGTGCCTTGGCGGCGATCAACGGGGCCTCCACCTCAAATTCCTTGATCTTGTCTGCCAGCGGCAGTTGCTTTACGATCCTGAACATGCTTTCTCTTTCCCCGGCGCGAGTTTTTTTCACACCGCGTGCCGACAACGCTGAAATGGGATTATTGACAGGGCGTGCAGACTGCTGGACGT
Source organism: Candidatus Hydrogenedentota bacterium (assembly GCA_012719295.1). GTDB lineage: Bacteria > Hydrogenedentota > Hydrogenedentia > Hydrogenedentales > SLHB01 > UBA2224. The sequence goes on from JAAYAQ010000169.1 coordinate 20,666, forward strand.
GCGCCCCCATGCATCCGGTCTGGGGAACGGGTGATTTTACCGGTTCGGCCGGGGGATCATCAACTCCCGGGTGCCCTGGCGCCGTCCGAGGCTCCGGAACGGGAATTTTACGGGCGCGCCAACTGTCATAACGACGATAACGTCCCGGCCGCATTGCAGTTGTTGGTTGTGTTCGGGTGCGAGAGAAAGCGGTGTGTTATGCAGATCTTTGTCCCCTCCGAAACGTCCCCCGGCGAAACCCGCATCCCCCTGCTCCCCGACACGGCATCGCGTCTCTCCCGTAAAGGGCTCGAAGTGATTGTCGAGGCCGGCTCGGGTGACGGGTGCGGGTTTCGGGACAGCGATTACACGAGCGCGGGCGCGTCGATCGCCGCAAACCGTCTGGAGGCGCTGGCGTCGGCCGACATGGTGTTGCGCCTCCACAAGCCCCCCGAGGCCGAGGTCGGCGTGATGAAGACGGGGGCCGTCCACATCAGCTTCCTCGATCCGTTTGCCGAGACCGGGCTTGTGGACGCGCTGGCGCAGGCCCGGGTGACCGCCCTGAGCATGGAACTGATCCCGCGCACGACCCTGGCGCAGAAAATGGATGCCCTCAGCTCCCAGGCGAATTTGGCCGGGTATGTGGCGGTGATTCTTGGCGCGGCGCGCCTGCCGCTGGCCATGCCCATGATGATGACGCCCGCGGGCACGCTGAAACCCGCGCGTGTGTTCGTCATCGGGGCCGGGGTGGCCGGGTTGCAGGCCATTGCCACCGCCAGACGCCTTGGAGCGCGCGTCGAGGCGTTCGACACCCGGCCTGTCGTGGAAGAACAGGTTCATTCACTGGGGGCCCGGTTCGTGAAAGTCGACCTCGGCGAGACCGGCCAGACCAGGGACGGTTACGCCATGGAACTGACCTCCGAGCAACAGGCCAGGCAGCGGGAGGCCATGGCCAGCGTCTGCGCCCAGGCGGATCTGGTCATCACCACCGCGAAACTCTTCGGGAAACGCGCGCCGGTCATCATCACCGACGAGATCATCCGGCGCATGCGGCCGGGCAGCGTCATCGTCGATCTGGCCGTGGAGACCGGGGGCAATGTGGAAGGCTCGAAACTGGGCGCGGAAGTCGACGTGCACGGCGTACACGTCATCGGATATGGCCATTTCGAGGGGCGGGTAGCGCTTCACGCCAGCCAGATGTACTCGGCCAATCTCGGGAATCTCGTCGAGCATTACTGGGACCCGGAACAGCGCCGTTTCAAGCTTGACCTGGACGACGAGATCCTGCGCGCGTGCGTGATTACCCATGACGGGGCCATCGTCAATCCGGTCATTCTGAATCTGCGCGGCAAAGACAAGGAGTAGAGTCGATGGGCGAGTTCATTCTCCTGCTGTTCACCTTTGTGCTGGCCATCTTCCTGGGTTTTGAGCTGATATCAAAAGTCCCCGCGACGCTGCACACGCCGTTGATGTCCGGTTCGAACGCCATCTCCGGCATCACGATCGTTGGCGCGCTGGTCGCCGCGGGCGCCACGGACAGTCCGTGGCTGAGCGTCGTGCTCGGAACGGCGGCGGTGGCTTTCGCCACCATCAATGTGGTGGGCGGCTATCTCGTGACCGACCGCATGCTGGCGATGTTCAAGAGCCGGCAGGGAGGCCGGCCGTGAGCGCGCTCGAAATCACGGCATCGCTGAGCTACATCGTGGCCTCGTGCCTGTTCATTGTGGGCCTGAAAATGCTCAGCTCGCCCGCAAGCGCGCGCCGGGGGAATCTCGTTTCCGCCCTCGGTATGCTGATCGCGGTCGTGGCCACGCTCGTGGCCCAGGGCATGGATTATCACTGGATTCTCGTGGGTGCAACCCTGGGCGCCTTGGCCGGCGCCTTCGCCGCTCTGCGGGTCCCCATGACATCCATGCCGGAGTTCGTCGCGCTGTTCAACGGTTTCGGGGGCATCGCCAGCCTCCTGGTGGGCTGGGCCGAATACCACCGTTCGCTGAGTCTGGGCGCGGAGATACCGTTTGCAGCGGCCCTGCCCATCTATCTGGCCATTCTGATCGGCGGGGTGACCTTCACGGGCAGCATGATTGCGTACGCCAAGCTCGCGGAGAGGATCGACGGCAAGCCCACCTTGTTTTCCGGGCAGCAGATCGTCAATGCCGCGATTCTGCTGGGGGTGGCGGTCTGCCTCGTGGCGTTTCTGGCCGCGCCGGCCGGCCCCTACGCCTACTGGTGTGTGGGGTTCGCGATAGGCCTTTCGTTCATCCTGGGCGTGCTGGCGACCATCCCCATCGGGGGCGCCGATATGCCGGTCGTCATATCGCTCCTGAACAGCTACTCGGGCCTGGCCGCGTGTGCCGCCGGGTTCGTGATCAACAACACGGTGCTCATCGTCTCGGGGGCTCTCGTGGGCGCCAGCGGCATCATTCTCACAAACATCATGTGCAAGGCCATGAACCGGTCGCTGCCCCATGTGTTGTTCAGCGGGTTCGGCGCCGCCGCCGCGAAGACCGGCGCGGTCTACGAGGGCGAGGTCAACCCAATCACCCCGGAAGATGCGTACTACATGCTCGAAGCCGCCCAATCCGTCGTGTTCGTGCCCGGCTACGGCATGGCGGTCGCCCAGGCGCAGCATGTCGTGCGCGAGCTGGGCGAACTCCTCGAAAAGAACGGCGCGGACGTCAAATACGCCATTCACCCCGTGGCCGGGCGCATGCCGGGCCACATGAACGTCCTTCTCGCCGAGGCCAATGTGCCCTACGAGCAACTGGTCGAGATGGACGACATCAACCCCCGCCTGGACACCGTGGACGTGGCGGTCGTGATCGGCGCCAACGACGTGGTCAATCCCGCCGCCCGCGAGCAGGAGGACAGCCCGATTTATGGCATGCCCATCATCAACGTTGACCACGCCCGGACCGTGTTTGTCTTGAAACGCTCGATGCGTGCGGGATTTGCCGGTGTGGACAACCCGCTGTTCTTCAAAGAGAACACCCGTATGCTGTTCGGGGATGCCAAGCAGAGCATTTCGGCGTTGATCGCCGAGTTCAAGACGGCGTGAGACCTGCCGCAACCCCTTGGGAGCGGTGAAGTTGAGCGGGATGCTCCGGAACGGGTCCGAATAGGCTGCCGCGCACGCGTGTTGGCTTAGGACGGCACCGCGGTTCTTTGACAAGGCCGGACGCTTACTTTACACTGACATCCGGGTCGTAATTTTGCCGTAAGCAAGAACTTACGGGAGGGCGGCGGTGGAGGAGCCGGAAGGTACGCCATGACAAGCAGTCACGATCGGGAAAAAGAACGGGCAATGGACCTCGCCGAGGATTCCCGTGAGACGGAATGGGCGTATCCCAGCTTTATCGAAGAGCTTTTCCGGGGCAATTTCCGATGGGAGCTGCTGCATCCCTTCCCCGAACAGAGCCCCGAAGACAAGCGCGCCGGCGACGAATACATCAGCAAGATTCGCCGGGTGCTGGAGGCGTACATTGACCCCTGCGAGGTGGACCGCTCCGGCGAGATTCCCGAAGAGGCCATCCTGGCCCTGGCGGAGGCGGGGGCGTTCGGGCTGAAAATCCCCAAAGAATACGGCGGGCTGGGCATGTCTCAGACCAACTACAACCGTATCATGGAGTTCGTCGCCAGCTACTGCACGTCCACGGCGGTCTGCCTCTCGGCCCATCAGAGCATCGGCGTGCCGCAACCGCTCAAGCTGTTTGGCAGCGAAGAGCAGAAGAAGAAATATCTTCCGCGTCTGGCCAAGGGCGCGATTTCCGCGTTCGCCCTGACCGAACCGCAGGTCGGTTCAGACCCCGCCAAGATGCGCACCAAGGCCGAACTGTCCGAAGACGGCGCCTATTACACCCTCAACGGCGAGAAACTGTGGTGCACGAACGGTCCCTGCGCGGAGATTCTGGTCGTCATGGCCCTGACGGCCCCCAAGATCGTCAAGGGCAGGGAACGGCCGCAGGTCACCGCGTTTATTGTGGAATCCTCCGAGCCCGGCTTTGAGGTCGTCCACCGCTGCAGCTTCATGGGGATTCGCGGCATTTCCAACGGACTGCTCCGGTTCAACAACGTGAAGGTCCCTGCCGAGAACATCATCGGCCAACCCGGGCAGGGGCTGAAGATCGCCCTCACCACGCTCAATACCGGCCGCTTAACCATGCCCGCCACCGCGGTGGCCGTCGGCAAGATGTGCATGCATTACGGCCAGAAATGGGTCAACGAGCGCGTGCAATGGGGCGCCCCCATCGGAAAACATCAGCCGGTGGCCCGAATGATTGCCGAAATGGCCGCCGACACCTTCGCCATGGACAGCGTCAACGCCCTCGCGTGCGAGATGGTGGATCAGGGGGGCGTCGACGTGCGGCTCGAAGCGGCCGTGGCGAAGTATTACTGCTCCGAAACGGCCTGGCGCATTGTGGATGACTTTCTGCAGGTGCGCGGCGGGCGCGGGTTTGAAACGGCCGAGTCTCTCGGGACGCGCGGCGAGGAACCCATCCCGACCGAGCGCATGCTGCGCGATGCCCGCATCTCGCGCATCATCGAGGGCACCAGCGAGATCATGCGGCTGTTTATCGCCCGCGAGGCGCTGGACGCGCATGTCCGTCGCATCATGCCCCTCATGACGGGGAAGGGGCCCAGAGGCCGGCTTCTCTGGGACGCGGTGAAGTTCTACGCCCGGTGGTACCCCAAACTGTGGCTGCCGTCCGCCATCTCGCTGAATGTGCGGCACCTGTCGCCCCGGAATCAGGACCATGTGCTCTTCATCGCGCGAACCAGCAGGAAGCTCGCGCGCACCCTGTTTCACACCATGGCGAAATACCAGCAGAAGCTCGAGCGGGAACAGCTCATCCTGCAGGCGTTCGTCGATATCGGAACCGACCTGTTCGCCATGGCGGCGTCGCTGTCGCGGGCAGAATACGAGCTCAAGACGCGCTCCGGCGACGAGAATCTGCAGGACCTCGTCGATCTCTTCTGCACGAATGCCCGGCGGCGCATCCAGGACAACTTCAAGAAGGCGAAGCGGAGCCGGGGCCAGGCCATCTCCAGGGTCGCGGACGCCTTCATGGAAGGGAAGTACCGGTGGATGATCGACGATGTGTACACCGACTTTCCGCCCGCGAGCCGGCCTGCCCGCATGACCCGTCCGGTAGAGCTTAAGCGCCCGGAGAATCCCGAGCCCCGGGCCGAGGAGCAAGAGTCTCCGGTTGCGAAGACCTAGAGCCACCCGGCCAGTCCGAAAGGA
>JAAYAQ010000640.1 GCA_012719295.1 Candidatus Hydrogenedentota bacterium
CCGGCGCCGCGTCGCGACGTGTCGCATGACGCCGCCGTGGCCATGAGCATCGTCGGCGCCAGCACGGGCCTGATCGGGCTGTTGCTGGCGGGAGCGGTCGCGGCTACGGGCCACGGTGTGGACGGTCTGTATTCCATCGTAGTCGGACTCATCCTGGCTCTGCTGGGATTCATGGCCTGGCGGTTTGGAAAGCGGGCCGCGGCCTCCCCGTGACATGCTCCGGCGGTTTGTGTCATGCTGCGCACAACTCGGGATAAAGGAAGGGCGAGACCATGAGACTGGCGCGAATTCTGGACAAGAACAATCAGGTGGTATATGCGGCCGAACAGAAGGACGGACGCCTGCTAAAGATCGAGGGCGACATAGCCGGCGGGGAAAACCGCGTTACAGACGAGGCCGTCGAGCCCGGCCATTGGCTCCCGCCCCTCGACCCCACCGCCATCCTCTGCATCGGGTTGAACTACCGGAAACACGCCGAGGAAGGGGGCGCCGCCGTGCCGGAATACCCGGTCCTGTTCATGAAGAACCCGGCGTCCGCAACGGGTCACCGGGAACCCATCGAGCTCCCCGCGGTCTGTAAGGAGGAAGTGGATTACGAGGCCGAACTGGCCGTGGTCATCGGCAAGCCGGCATGCAACGTCAAGAGGGAAGACGCCCTCAACCACGTCCTCGGATATATGTGCGGCAACGACGTCTCCGCGCGCATCTGGCAGTCAAAACTCGGCGGGTCTCAATGGTGCCGGGGGAAAGGCTTTGATACGTTTGCCCCGCTGGGCCCGGTTCTGGTCACCCGCGATGAACTGACCGACCCCAACGCGCTCGCGATCAAGAGCATGCTCAACGGCGAGGTCATGCAGTCTTCGAACACGAAGGACATGATTTTCGATGTGCCGGCGCTCATCAGTTTTCTCTCGGAAGACACCACGCTGCTCCCCGGCACCGTGATCATGACCGGGACGCCCGAAGGCGTGGGCTGGGCGCGCGACCCGAAGGTCGTGCTCAAGCCCGGGGACACCATCGCGATCGAGATCGAAGGGCTGGGCAGGCTCGAAAACCCGGTTGTTGCATGAACGCTGCGTTTCGCGCGCGGATTCGTATGTAAACGGGATTGAGTCTGGAATCAGGTGCAGGCATGCGTGAGCGCGCCGCTGCGCGCGTCCGAGGGTAGAAGGTTCCGACGAGTGATCACCCTTTTTGAATACGCACTCGGGGCGGTTGTCATGGCCGTGGACGTCGTGCTGCGGATCCTGCCCATGCCGGTTTCCGGGAAGCGGCTGCAGCGCCTGGAGGAAGCGGCAAACGCCTTCCGCCGTCTACGCCTGCTCAGGAAGTACCATCCGGAACTCCTGGAACACGCCCGCCGCGTCCCGGTGAAATGCCTTTCTTCGGAATCGTTCAACGCCAGACACAAGCGCGACCCCTACGATTCCCGGGGCCTGCTGCTGTTCGCGAGTGACGGGGTGTTCTACTGGGACCTTGGCCAGAGCACCCGGCTCGAGCCCTGCAAGTACCGTGCCGGCGACACCCGGGCAACGCTTCACCTCAAGGAGCCGTACCGGCAGGGGGAACAGGTCTGGGTGCAAGTCGAGAGCGACGGCGTGTCGCGGTATTTCCAGGGCGGTCAAGACGCGCGGGCAAACGAAGCGACACGCACGCTGTACGCCGAGATTCAGGCCGCCCTCCATGAGTCTCCGGGCTCTGAATAGGCCGTGCGAGTGCTCGTTACAGAGCGCCAATCGGTCGTGAGCCTCGGATTGGGTGCACGACAACTGCCGGGCGGATGAGCCGGCGCGCGAGGTCAATGCAATGGGCAAGTTCGGCGTAACACCGCAGAAAGAAGCGGAACTCGCGCGCCGTATGGCCGCCTGCGGCCTGAGTGAATCCGACCTCGAAGAGCGGTTTGTCTCCTCCAGTGGCCCCGGCGGTCAACACGTCAACCGGTCGGCCACCTGCGTTCAACTCACGCACCGTCCCACCGGCCTGGAAGTGAAGATGCAGAAAGCCCGGTCGCAGGCTCTCAACCGCTTTTATGCCCGCCGACGGCTCTGTGAGCTCATCGAGGCCCGCGAAATGGGGGAGGAGAGTCCCCAGGCAAAGCGCGTGGCCAAACTCCGCAAACAAAAGGCCCGCCGGCGCCGGAAAACACGGCAAAAGCAAATGGATGGCGTTGAACCCGGCACGCCGGATTGACGCGGCTGTCGGCGCCGTCCCCGGGCGCGTTTCTATCGTCTCGCCAGCGGACCGCTATGCTTTTTTCCGAAAGCTCAACACGGTAGCCCGAACCAGAAACAACAGCAACGACAGCGCACCCACTGCAAAGAGAAGGTCGGGCAGCATGCGCATCCACGTGACGCCGCGGATGAAATCGCCCGACGCGATCTCCGGACTGCGGGCAAACCAGAGTCCTTCCCGAATCGCGTGGTAGAGCTGATAGAAGCCCGAGGGAATCAGGCTTAGAACCAGCATGCCTGCCAACCCGCCATTGAGCCCCCAGAAGCTGTACTTGAGCAGCCGGTCGGACCACGAGGCCCGCGTCACAATGTGGCGCACGGAGAAGAGCATCAGAGAGATGGCGAGCATGCCATAGACGCCGAAGAGCGCCCCATGGGAATGGATGGGGGTGGTGTTGATGCCCTGCGAATAGTACAGAACTATCGGCGGATTGATCAGAAAACCGAATACCCCCGCTCCGACCAGGTTCCAGAAGGCCACGCCTACAAAGAAATAGATGGGCCACTTGTAGGCGTAGGTTGTTCCGCCTTCGTTCACGACCCTCAGGTTGTGCGCCGCTTCAAATCCCAGCAGCGACAGGGGCACGACCTCCAGCGCGGAAAAGACCGCGCCCAGCGCGATCACCACCGTGGGAGACCCGCTCCAGTAGAGATGGTGAAACGTGCCGATCACGCCGCTTCCAAGGTAGAGGAAGATGATGAAATACACGCTGGTCAGGGCGAACTTCTTGCTCACGGCGCCGATGTGCGACAGCAGAAACGCCATCACCACCGTGGCGAATACCTCGAAAAAGCCCTCGACCCACAGGTGGACGACCCACCACCGCCAGTATTCGGCGTCCGAGAGGTGGCTGCCCTTCCCGTACATCAGCCCGGCCATATAGAACAGCGGAATGGAAACCGAGCTGTACAGGAGCATGTGCGTAAGGCCCCCGCTGTCTTCCTCGTGTCTGAGGGCCGGCCGGATCGCCCTCCATACGAGAACGAGCCAGATGATCATCCCGGCAATCAGCAGCAGCTGCCATGCGCGTCCAAGCTCGATGAATTCGTAGCCCTGGTGGCCGAACAGATAGCCGTCTCCGCCGAAAAAGCCCGACACGGACAGCCAGGTCCCTCCCAGCGTGCCCGCCACCACAACAACCAGGGCCGCGAAAAGGACCAGCACCCACGCGGCCTGGCCTTTGGGTTCTCTGCCCACGAACGGCCCAATGAAGAGTCCGGCGGCGAGAAAGCAGGTGGCGATGAAGAAAATGGCCAACTGGATGTGCCAGGTTCTGACCGCCGCGTAGGGCAGGAACGAGGCGAGGGGAATGCCATAGAAGGAATTGCCTTCAACGGTAAAGTGCGCCGTAACCGCCCCCAGTCCAAGCTGGAGAGTGAACAGCACGATCGCCGTAACAAAATAGACCAGCGTGGCCTTCTGGCTGGACGTCGGCTGGGGCTCCGGGAAATCAAGCGTCAGATGGCTCCCATACTCCTCCCGCCCGACATAGCGCTGGTACACAAACAGGGAAGCCGCGATCGCGAAGATCAGCAGGATGACGCTTACGATGGACCACATGAGAAAGTCGGGCAGCGGCTCGTTACCAACCAGGGGATCGAAAGGCCAGTTCGTCGTGTAGGTGTATTCCGCGCCCGGGCGCCGGGTACCCGCGGCCCACGAAAGCCACGCGAAAAAGGCCGTCACAAGGCGGCCCTCGGCCTCGGTCCGGACAATCCCCGGCTGCAGGGCCATGCGGTCATTGCCCTCCTGGAAAAGACCCGTGTAGTACCCGGTAAGCGCGTGGAATGCCTCCGTCTGGTTTTCGGTGAAGGTCAGGGTTCCCGTTTCAGGATCGAAACGGTTTTCCTTGATTTCCTGGCTTAC
>JAAYAQ010000170.1 GCA_012719295.1 Candidatus Hydrogenedentota bacterium
CGCGACAACATCATCCGCAGCGCGAACTGCGGCCTGGGCATCACGGAAATCGCCCCGATCTCGAACGTGTCCATTCGCGGCATTGGCACCGCGGTGCTCGAAGGCGCCGACCACCCCCGCGCCACGGGCGACAGCGCAAAGACCCTCGGCGAACGCACCTACGGCACCGACGCCGGCGTCCAGAACGAAAGCCAGACCGGCGATTGGCGCAACATCGGCATCCTCATGGCCTGTGTCGAGCAGTTCAGCCTCGAAAACCTCCGGCTCGTCGACTCCCACGCCTGGGCCATTTCACTCGAGCGCTGCGCCTACGGAAAAATCCGCGATATCGACTTCGCCTCCACGGGGCACAGGACCATTGACGGCAAGACGGAAACCGTCCTCAACCAGGACGGACTCGATCTGCGCCAGGGATGCCACAACATTCTCATCGAAAACCTCACCGGATACACCGGCGACGATCTCCTGGCGCTCACGAACATTCTCAGGACCGACAGCACCGCCGGTTCCACCGAATCGACCATGGTCAGCGCCGCCATCAACCGCGGAGACGGCCTGGACGACATTCGCAACATCACCATTCGAAACATCCGCGGGTATTGCGCGGGCGGCCATCATATCGTGCGCTTCCTCAATGCCAGCGGACTCCGGATACACGACGTACTTCTCGACGGACTCATCGACACGTCGGGTTCCGCGAAGCCCGGCCGCGCCGCGATCAAAATCGGCGACAGCAATCCGCGCTGGGGCGGCGTTACCCCCCTGGGCGATACCTGCCGCATCGTCATCAGCAACATCATGAGCCGGTCGCAGCACACGGTGCTCATTGCCGGTTCGCTGTCCGAATCCATCGTCTCCAACGTCATCAAATATGACGCCGAGGGACCGCCCATCACCTTCGAATCCGGTGAACAGAACATCCGCAACGTGGTCTTTGCCAACCTCCAGGGGATGCCGCCCGCCGGGGAATAGCGGGCGAGACTCGCGTGCATGAAAGACTCCTCGAGACCGACCTCAAGAGCGCCAGTCCCACACGAACGGTGTTTTCGAAGCCCACGCGAGCCCGGCGCGCCGCATCAGCGCGACACGGCGCTCGCCAGCACGGATTTCACGCCCTGGCTCTCCAGGATCTTGTTGAGCTCGGCGAGTTCCGCATCGTCCACGATGGTGTAGAGGAACTGTTTGACGCCCCGCTGGTCGAGCGTCTGGACCAGCGACTTCTCGAAATCCTGTTTGCTCGCCGCCACCACCTGGCACCCCAGCGACACGTTCGGCTGGAGCGGGGTTTCACTGTTTATGGGCCGCTTCGAATAGGCGGAATGGATGTTGGCCCCGGTGATTTGTTGTGCGCCCTTGATCCCGACCCGCGTGCCGGGCGCCGCGTTGCCCTGCAGACGATAGCCGGGATCCGTGCCGCGGTGCTTGCCGCGCACATACGTCACCTGTTTCGATTCCAGGCGGCCCACGCCCTTGCTCTCGCTGCTCGACTCCGTCGTCATGCGGTATTCATACACTTCCGCCGGGCCCGTAGCCGTCTCCAGCACAAGGTACATGGTGTCGTCGTACGTCTTGTTCCAGTTCTCCTTCAACCCCTTCTCAAAATCGAGTCCGCGCACCGCGATCGCATTCGCCACGGGCTTCTTGCTCTCGGGCGCCGCCCACTCCCCGCCCTTCAGCATCACAATCAGCCGCGCTTCCATCGCGATGGCCTGTGCGTCCACCTCTTCATACACCCGGCGGAATGCACTCGCCGTCTCCGCCTGCACGGGTTCCGGCACTTCCTTGTAGAATTCCGTGGCGAGTTGCTCTTCGCCTGCCAGCCGCATCGCTTTCACCGCGACGGCTTGGTCCGTCAACGACCGCAATTGCCGCGTTTGCACCACCACCGGCACTTCCGAAACATTGCCCTTGTCGTCGACGGCCTCCAGCAGAACGGTCTCGTCTTTGATCGGCTCGGGGGCCCCGAACATCTGGTACACGCGGGTCTCGAAGTCCACCCCCATCTCGCGGCTCACCGCCTTGGCGAGAATCTGAGCGCGCTTGTTCAACCGCTGTTCGAGGGCACTCTGGCCGGAGGCCGCCGCATCCGCGTTCGCTTCACCCTCCGGAGGCTGGGCTTTGCGCACCTCGCTCATCTCGCGCAGGATCCCCGCGATGCGCGACGAAGCGCCGGAAAAGGCCTTCTTCTCTGGCGGCCGTTCCGTCTCCGGTTTCGGCGCGGTGGCACAGTACGGCAGAATCAGCAGGAGGACTGCCAGTGCTGCGAGAAAGAGACGTGCGCGGGGCCTCGTCATACCGATTCTCCTGTGCCTCCAATGACCATGGGCCTTTTCTCTATTCCTTATGATACCATCCCGACCCCGCAAGTGGATCCACAATCCGCCGCTGGCTCAGCGATGCAGTCTTGACGCCGCTCTCTTTCTTACCCCTCCGACATCTGCTAGACTCCGACTTTGCCTCTTCCGAAACGTCAAGGAGACTATCCCGAATGACCTATCGCCAGCCTGAACCGTTCAAAACCCTATGCGCCGCGTTCTTCATCCTCGCGATTCTGGCTGCGGCTGCGCCATCCCGGGCCGCACTCCCCGAAGCCTTGCCCGTACTGGAAAACGCCGGGCTCCGTGTCGCCTTTGACCCGGATTCCGGACGCCTGGCGGAATTCACCGACAGAATGAACGGGCACGCCTTCGTCGAGGCCGCGGCCATGGGCGACCTCTGGACTCTCCACATGCTGCCGCCCTGCCCCGTCACCCAGATCGCGCCCGGCAGCGCCCAGTCCTTCACGTACGCGTTTCTGGACGACCACCACGGCGCCCTGAAACTCGCGTGGCGCGATTTCGGCGTGGCGGAAGCCCCGGATTTGCAGGTGGTCGCGACGGTCTCGCTCGACCCGGATGTCTCCACCGCCCATTGGCGCATTGCGGTCGAGAACACGGCCAATCTGCCGCTTGCCTCGCTTCGGTTCCCTCGGATTCCGGGGATCGCTCCCCAGGAAAACGAACGGCTCGCCGCACCGATCTGGATGGGACAGCTCGCTGAAGAGCCGCGCCGGTTTCTTTCCCGCCCTGAAAAGCCCGGCCGCATGGAGTGGGAATATCCCGGAGTGCTCTCACTGCAATGCATTGCCCTGTATCGAGAAGACGGCCCGGGCCTCTTCATCAGTTCGGACGACCCGGCGGCGTTCGCGAAGCGCTTCTGTGTGTTTGGAGGCGCCGAAAACCGTGCGGGGCTCGAGGTTGTGCACCTGCCCCAGGGGGGCTCGGCCGGGCAGAACCGCTACGAACCGGCATACCGGGTTGCGCTCGGCACCTTCGAGGGTGACTGGTTCACGGCGGCCGAGCGATACCGCGTCTGGGCCCTCCAGCAACCCTGGGCCCGGGAAGCCCGCCTCAAAACCGGCCGTGTGGAAGACTGGGCCGTCGAGACCGCGCTCTGGGTATGGAACCGCGGCCGCTCCGGCCAGGTGCTCACCCCGGCCCGCGCGCTTCAGGAGCGGACCGGACTGCCCGTGAGCGTCTTCTGGCACTGGTGGCACGGCTGCCCCTACGACATCGGATTCCCGGAGTACCTCCCGCCCCGCGAAGGCGCCGAACCGTTTCGTGACGCCGTTCATGCTGCCCGGGAAGCCGGGATCCACGCGATGGTCTACATGAACCAGCGGCTCTGGGGCATGACCACGGAAAGCTGGGCCGCGGAAGGCGCCGAGCGATTCGCGGTCAAAGGACCCGACGGCAAGGTGCATCCCGAAACCTACAACACGTTCAAACCCGCGCCCTGCGCCGCCATGTGCATGGGCACGTCATTCTGGCGCAATACCTACGCCGGACTTGCGGAACAGGCCGTGACCGGCCTCGGCGTCGGCGCCATCTATATGGATCAGGCCTGCGCCAGCCTGCCCTGCTACGACCCGGCCCACGGTCATCCCATCGGGGGCGGTACGTACTGGATCGACGGGTTCCGCAACCTGCAGGAGGACATCCGCAACCGCTGCGACGCGCAACCGGATGCCGCCGGGCAGGCGAACGTCGTCCTCGCGGGCGAAGGCTGCGGGGAGGCCTGGCTGCCGTATCTCGACCTGATGCTCAGCCTCCAGGTCAGCATGGAACGCTACGCCCAGCCGGGCGTCTGGGACCCCATCCCCTTCTTCCATGCGGTCTATCACGGCTACGCCATCTTCTTCGGGAATTATTCTTCGCTCACCATGCCCCCCTACGACGAACTGTGGCCCGCCGAGTTCGCGCCGGAGAACCCCCTTGAATTGCTCGACACGAAATTCTCGCAGCAGTTCCGCCTGGAACATGCCCGCGCGTTCGTCTGGGGACAGCAGCCCACGATCGCCAATTTCCTCCCCGCTCATTTCGAAGAGCGCCCCGCCGAGCTCGCGTACCTGACCCGTCTGGCGAAGGTCCGCCAGCAGGGGCTCGGTTATCTCCTCCACGGAACGATGCTGCGCCCGCCAGACCTGGGACTCCCCGAGGAGGAAATCGACATCTCCCGCCTGTCCATCTACGCGGGGCAACAGGACGCTCTGAAACAGTACCGGAAAGCGTGTCCGCGCGTCATGGCGAGTGCATGGCAGGCCGCCGACGGCAGCGTGGCCATCGTCCTCGCGAACGTGACCGACGAGCCTCAGACGCTTTCGCTCGCGCTGCCCCGCGAGACCTATCCCCTCCCCGCCCCGTGCATGCTCGCGCGCATCGACGAGGAGGGGGTTTGGGCAATGGGGCCGTTCGACGGCGCCGCGCCGCTTGAGGCAAGCCTGCCCCCCGCCGGCGCGTGCCTATACACCTTCACCGCGAACTGATCCGGACGCGTGCCGCGCCGCGACCGGCGTGTTATTGCTGCCCCGAATCCGCCTGTTGCGCTTCCCCGGCGGCGAGGGCGCCTACCGTCTTCTTGAACCACGCCGCGCATTCCACGACGTGCGGCAGATTATTCTCCCAATTCGATTCGTATTCGATGCCAAACAGGGCCGGCGTGAGCCCAAGTTCGCGGATGGTCCGCAGCACCTGGTCGAGTTCGCCGCAGCCTTGCCCCCATGGCCGGTCGGTTCCGTCGGGCGCGGCCCGGTCCAAATCCTTCAAATGCAGGGTCAGCAGGCGTTTGCCGAGTTTCCGGACGGACTCGCTCGGGTCCAGTCCCGAACGCAGCCAGTGACCGGTGTCCGCGCACACGCCAATACGGGGGCCGCGGCCCTCGCATACCTTCAGGGCCTCCTCCGGACTCCAGTACCGCGACTTGCCTTCCGGATGGTTGTGGATGGCCACGTTGATGCCGAATTCATCGCAGCAGCGTTCGATCACATCCAGGGATTCGGGCGCGGGCTCCGAAACGATATATTGCACGCCCAGTTTGCGGGCGAACTCGAACGTCTGGCGGCAGGCCGCTTCCTCTCCGGGAATCGTATGAATGTAAATCCCCGGCATCTTGACCCGGCACGCGTCCAGCTTGGCGCGAATCGCCTGAATCGCCTCATCGGACAACGCGGCATCGAGTTTCAGGTCCGCATCGGGACGAACCCGTTGTCCTTCGAACGCCTCAATGTACCCAAGCTCAACCGACGCGGTCTTGTCGATGGCTTCAAAGAGCGTAAAGCGGTTAAAGGTCCACGCGGTCGGGCCCACCTGCCAGCCGAACGGCGCCTCCGCGCCGGACGCGCCCGGGCTCCCCAGGACCAGCGCCAGCCCCGTGACCAGGGCCGAAATCTGTGCAAAGCGCATGGTTACAACTCCCATCCGTTGTGCATGTCGCGGTGCAACATGGCGTTCGCCGCATCGTTGTCCACAAACCGTTCCGCGGCCGGGTCCCACGCCACCTTCTGTTCCAGGCGCGCCGCGATGTCGGCCAGAATGCCCAGAGACGTCGCGATATGCGCGGAATCGACGCTCGACACGGGGTCGTTGCGGGTCTTCATGCAGGCCAGGAAATTGGCCGCATGATTCGTGGAATCCGTCAGGGGCACATCGCTCTCTTTGAACTCGACCGTCAGCAGCGATTCGGGCTCCGCCGTAATCCCCTGGCGGCACACGTGCACCCACCCTTCCTCGCCGATGAAGCGGCAACCCTGCAACAGCTTGTCGCTGTCTTTGAAGATCATCTTGAGGCCGCCGGGATACGTAAACGTGGCGTCCCAGCCGTTCACGTTGTCCGTGAAACCCTTGTTGCGGTAATCGGCCCGGCATTCCAGTTCAAACGGCTGCGTGCCCACCTCGGGGCAGCCCCAGTTGGCCTGGTCGAGATTGTGCACGCCCCAGTTGCAGATGAACCCCACGCAGTAGTCCCAGATCAGGTACCAGTCGGGCCACGCGACACGCCCCGGATTGTAGGGTTTGTCGGGCGCGGGACCCCGCCACATGGCCCAGTCAAATCCCTCCGGCGCCGGCTGCGGGTCAAGCGGGCCGTCGTACTTCGGCACATAGCTCGGCCCCGGCGCGGCCACTTCGAGCGTATGAATCTTCCCCAGGTACCCGTTCCTCGCGAGCGTGCAGCCCCGCTGAAAATGCTCGAGCGAGCGCTGCCACGTGCCGGTCTGGAGTACCCGCTTCGTCTCGCGGATCGTGTTACGAATCGTCTGGCTCTCTTCGAACGAGACCCCCAGCGGTTTCTCGCAATACATATCCTTGCCGGCCTTTGCGGCCGCGGTCGCGATCAGGGCGTGCCAGTGGTCCTGCACCGCAATCGCCACGGCGTCGATGTCCTCCCGGGCCAGAACCTCCCGGAAATCGCCGTACATCGCGCACCCCTGGTCGCCGTACGCTTCGTCAATGACCGCCTTGGTGGCCTCGCGCCGGTCACGGTACACGTCGCACACCGCGACGACCCGGCAGTCTTTCTGAAGCAGGAAATCCTTCAAGTTGTGCCGCCCCATGCCGCCCACGCCGATGAACGCAACGCTCACCGTCTCGCTGGGCGGCGGCGCGTCTTCCGCGCCCCAGACGGATGCGGGGATGATGGTGGGCACGGCGGCCGCGGCCCCCGCAGCCACTGAATAACCGAGAAACGTGCGACGATTAAGCTTTCGATGCATATCCACCTCACTTCCACAGGTATTGGCGCCACGCTGGAACACGTGCGATGGGCCACTTCCGGTGTTCCTCCCCCGTGACCCGTCACAAAAACGTACCCCCGTGTTTTACTTCTTATCCCCCGCCATAGTCAACACGACGGCGCGTCCGGCGATCCCGGGCGCAGGACTGGCCTGAGTTCGTACGAGAGGCGAATCAGCCCCGCTTCACGAGTTCCACCCGCCGGTTCTTTGCCCGTCCGGCCTCGGTGTCGTTCGATTCAAGGGGCGCCGTGTCCCCGTGCCCGCTGGTTTCGAGCCGTTCGGGCGCGATGCCGTACAGCAGCATGAAACTCTTCACCGTGCTGGCGCGCTCTTTCGACAGTTCGAGGTTTCGCTCCGCCGTCCCCGTGCTGTCTGTATGGCCCTGAATCTCCACCCGGAGCTCCGGATTCTGGAGCATCAGTTTCACCATTTCCGCGATGACCTTCTCGGAACCGGCTTTCAGAAACGCCTTATTCACGTCGAAATTGATGCCATACACGGCGACGCGCCCCGCCTTGTCCAGTTCCTGCTTCATTTGCTCAGCGCCAAATTGAAGCTTGGTTTCCAGCGGCTTCTCTCTCACGATCCAGAGCGAATACTTCCCGGTGAAGGCCTCCAGGTACCCCCAGTACACGCCCCCGTCGTCCGCGGGAACCGTGAACGTCACCACGTCATCCTGGTTGTAGAGCACCGTCCCGCCTTTTTCCCGGGCGGCGTTACAGTAGTTCGCCGCAATCTCGCTGCCGCTGATCGATGGATCCGCATCCCCGTTCGCGTCCCGGATTTCGTACGTCAGTTCCCAATACTCTCCCGCAATGGACTTGTTTGTGGTCGTGTCCTTCTCCGTGACGGGCATTTCCGTTGTTTCGTGGTTCTTGTGCACATAGTAGTCGGCTATCAGCGTGGAGCCGGGGTACGGCTTGATCACGTCATGGTCCGCCGCCCTGCCCTGCGAGAATGCTTCGACGCCCACGACGCTCACCAAGACCAACAGGACCAGATACAGCCGTTTCTGCTTGCTCATCGCACCACCCTTTCATGA
>JAAYAQ010000171.1 GCA_012719295.1 Candidatus Hydrogenedentota bacterium
CCGTATGCTTCCGCAGATCCGCCAGCACGGGCCGGCGCGGTTGCTGGAGGTCATAGTCAATAATCCAGGGGTCCGTCACGATGGCCAGACAGTGGGAGCGCCCGCCGCCGTACGTGATCCGCGTGCCGTCCTGCCAGGCCACCTCAAACGACGACGGCGCCTGGGCCAGCAGTTCGCGCAACAGCGTCCGGGGGAGCCGCACCCGTTCCGCGGCATCGTCCACCCGGGCGCCCGCGGCCCGTGCCCGCGCCCGCAAACCGGCGTGGGTCACGCGGAAGCCAGTTTCCTCGAGAAGGCGCTCGGTGGCTTCCTGAATCCGCGCGATGTCGCCTTCGCCGAGCACGGAAAAGGCCAGTGGAAGACGCTGCATAGGCACCCCTGAATCCCGCCAGGACGGCGGTCAATGCCCATACCATAGCCGATTGGCGCGCGGAAGTAAAAAGACCGAGGAAGCTGAAGGCCTAAGCAACGCGCGAGCCCGAAGGGCCGCGGCCACCCGGGGAGTTTTGTGGACCTGGTGGACAGCGTGGACAGCGTGGACGGGGGCGCGGTGTTCCGGGCGCGCACCCTGCCGGGCGCAGAAAGGCGCCTCCCGCGCCCGGATTGCTCCGCGGCAGGAGGCCGTCCACCCCGTCCACCCCGTGCACAAAGTCCACCCCTGCCCACTCTGGAGCATTGCCGGCCGCAAATGTGCTACTCTTTGCCTGTCCGTAACACGGCAAGGAGTACGGCTTTCATGGAAACCCTGACCCTGGCTCTCGGAGACCGGGGGTATCCCATTCACATCGGCGAGCGCACCCTGAGCCAGTTGCCCGCGGAATTAACGCGGCTTGAGGCGAGAGGGGCCGTGGCCGTCTGCACCGACGCCAACGTCGCGGCACGCCACGGCGAGAAGGTCCTGGAGCTCGTCCGCTCGGCCGGGGTGACGCCCGTCCTGTGCGTCATGCCCGCCGGGGAAGAGGCCAAGCAGCTCGTCCGCATCGAAGAATTCTGCGGCATGTTTCTGGAAGCCGGGCTGGACCGCTCCAGCGTCGTGGTGGCGCTCGGCGGCGGCGTGCCTGGCGACGTGGCCGGGTTCGCGGCGGCGAGTTTCATGCGCGGGATCCGCTTCATTCAGATTCCCACGACCATTGTGGCCCAGGTGGATTCCAGCGTGGGCGGCAAGACCGGCGTCAACCACGCCCTCGGAAAGAACACCCTCGGAGCGTTTCACCAGCCGTCCGCGGTCATTATCGATCTGACCCTGCTGAAAACCCTCCCGGACCGCGAACTGCGCGCGGGCCTGGCCGAAGTCATCAAGCACGGCATGATCGCCGACGCCGCCCTGTTCGACTATCTCGAGGACCGTGTGGCGCCCATCCTGGCCAAAGACCTCGACGCGCTCATGCTGCCCGTCCGCCGGTCGTGCGAGATCAAGGCCGCCGTCGTCGCCGAGGATGAGAAAGAACACGGTCTCCGCGCGATCCTCAATTACGGGCACACGTTTGGGCACGGCATCGAAGCCGTCACCCGCTACGGCGTCTTTCTCCACGGCGAAGCCGTGGCGCTGGGCATGCAGGCCGCGGCGGTTCTGGCCCACAATCTCGGCCTCCTCAGCGGCGATGCCGTCGCCCGCCAGCGCGCCTGCCTCGAAGCCTACGGCCTGCCGGTGCGTTGGCCCGATCTCCCCGTTGACGAAACGCTGGCGGCCATGAAACACGACAAGAAGGCGCGCGCCGGCACCCTCAAGTTTATCGTGGCCGACCGTATTGGCCATGTCGTGCAACGAACGGACATCCCGGAGGAACAGGCCCGCGCGGCGCTCCTGGCACTGAAATAGCATTCAAACCAAACGGGCGCGGACAGAAGGAACACCACCATGGCGTTTGGCGGCGACAACGCGGAAAGCTATTACGACGACGGCGTGACGGCCAGCATGAAGGGCGACTTGAAACGGGCGGCCAAGTGTTTCGAGCAGGCCATCAAGAAAGACGCCTCCTTCATCGTCGCCTACCATCAACTGGGCAAGTGTTACCTGCGCATGGGCGCCACCCCGCAGGCGGTGTCGCTCCTCCAGCGCGTGGTGAACCACATGCCCTCCAAGGCGCCGTTCCGTCTCGATCTCGGCCAGGCCTACCTGGCTGCCGGGGATCTGCCCCACGCCAAAGAACAGTTTGAATGGCTGCTCACGATAGAATCCTCACGCTCGCGCGGCCATCTCGGCCTCGCCCAGGTCAACTTCGCCGAAGGACGTTTTGACGAAGCCGTCCACAACGCCCGCATGGCCATTGACTCGGGCGGCACGAATTTCGCCGCCCTGTTCATCCTCGGCAAGGCCGGCATGGTCTCCGCGGACCCCACCCTGGCCCTCGAAGCGCTTGACCGGGCGGATAAACTGATCGAGAAATCCCTGGAGTTGAACCCCGATCAGGTGGAAGGCTACTATTTGCGCGGGGAAGTCGCGTACGCCCGAAAGCAGTATTCGTCCGCCTTGGAACAATACCGGGCCGCCTACGACCGGGCCCGCAAAGACGCGTATTATTCTGCGTTCGGCGAAAATTTCCGGTATGTCGACATCCTCGCCAAACTCGGGCTGTGCTACCGGCAACTGGACCGGCTGGACCGGGCCAGGGAACTCGGGGCGGAAATCCTGGCGATCGATCCGGAACACAAGATTGGCAAGGCGCTGAGCGCGCCCTGAAACGGCGCGCCGAAGCCCCAACCCGGGCGGTGGGACGGGAACTGTCATGGCCGATGTCAACCTGCAACTGGTACGGGAGTTCTTCGAACTCAACATGTTCGCCGTGCTGACCAACTGGCAGCGCGAGAGCCTGCGGCAACGGGCGTCCGACAGCAGTCTCCAGGTCTTCGTCGAAAACGTGAATCCCGCCCTGCCTCACGACGTCGACTTCGTCCTGAATGCCGTGGGGATCGGCGCCATCGAACGCGCCCTGGTCGAGGTGCGCGCATGGCATGCCGACAAGTTCTACCCCTCGATCATCGAATCGAGCCCGGTGCTCTGGCAGTTCGTCTCTCAGGAATCGCTGGCCTTTGCGCGCGAAATATTCGGCAGCCGCCCATTCAAGAGCATTCTGGTCATCTCAGAGCTGCCCGCGTCGCCGGAGCCCCGGGCGCGCGCCATTCAATTGCTTCAGGCCGCGGGCATCGACCACGTCCTCGAATTCTCGAGTGTGTTGCGCGACCTGCTCGACAAGGTCAGCATGCACGAAAACTACACCACCTCCCCCACCTTGCAGATATTGCGGCTGATGAAGCGCTACAAGCTCGTGCGCGACCAGCAACTGGAATTCGCCTTTCCGAACGAGCCCCCCGCCGCGGGACCTCCCCCCCACATCGAAGCCGTTGTCGAAAGCGACGCGGAACCCGGGGAAGACCCCGGCCTGTGAATGACCGTATCGGCGGAACGGGCGCGGGAACACGACCCGGCCCGGCCGCATCACAGCGTTGACGTCGTGACGCCGTAGATGTGCACGTCGCGATAGACGCCGTGAAGATAGAGCGCTTCGCGCAACGTGCCCTCGCGCGTGAACCCGCACTGTTCCAGAAAGCGCTGCAGGGGTTCCTCATACTCGGCCGCGGCAACCGTGATGCGCCGCAGTCCCTGCTGCTGGCCCGCCTGTTTCAGCAAGAACGCCAGCCCTTTGCGCACGTCGGCCGAGGCGTAATCGGCTTCGTTGCGGAAGTAGAGCCATGCCGACGCGGTCTCAAGACCTTTTTCGGGGCGGACCTTCAGCAGCCCGAACGGCGTCCCGTCCTTGCGCACAAGCACCAGTTCCTGGTCGAGGGTCTGCGGGTGAAGCGCGTCCATCTCGCGCTCATACCGGGTCGCCACAAACGCCCCCTTCTCATTGAACAGAAAATAGGAGGCCGGGTTCCAGTTTTCCCAGCGCACAAGCAGTTTCGCGTCGGACTCCTCCACGGGGCGCATCCGGATCGAAAGGCTCATGGCCGCCCGCAGCATCGCGAACATCGACAGCCCCGGACGTTTGCCCGAGGCCGGCGTCAGCGTCTGATAGATCCGCGTGAAATTGACCCCCTCCGCCGAGAGCACGTTGAACGCCGAGACCGCCGCGGCCATCCACGACCGTTGCGCGTCGCACCAGGATTCGTGCGGCTGGTGAAAATTGCCGTTCAGGGCGTCATGCACAGCCGCACGGCCGCCGCCGCACAGGTGCCGGGCCCAGCAGCGCAGACAGGGTCCCGTCGTCGGCACGCCCATGTCCTCGTAGCGTTTGATGGCCGCCTCGTCGAGCGCGGCGTCGCGCAGGGACCCGTGGCGAAACCGTTCGTTCCCGAACACCCGCCAGGAGGCGAACACGTCGCCATTCGCGTCGATCCCCAGTTCGTTGGTGCCGACGGGGTCGGCCCGCTGGATCGGCTGGCCCTCGTAAATGCGGTAGAACAGCGAGGCGATCGGATCCAGGCGGAAATAGTGTCCTTCGAGCAGGCGGCGCGCATAATAGACCGCGCTCGCGCTCAGCGCCGGCAGCATGGCGGCGGGGGGCAGCTCCGGATGCGCGACAAACGTCGCGTCGAGGTCGAGTTCGATCACCTTGAAACCGGCTTCGTCGAGCGCCTGGACCACGCCCCCGAAATCCGGCGTGTCGGGCCGCACGATGATGCGGCCCCGGGCATCGCCGCCGCCCGGTTGAAGGGCCTTGGCGAGCTGCGCCAGGGTGAACGCCTTCCCGGCGGCCAGCGGTTTGAGCGCGTCCCGCGCGGTGGCGGGCTCGGTCAGTTCCAGGCGCGCGCTGATGGAATGCCCCTGCAGTGCGTCCGGCAACGGCGCCAGGCTCACCTCCTGGATCCGCACGGCCGCCGTAAGCTCCTTGCCCGCGAGACGGGCCGCGCGCAAGGCATCGGCGCACAACCCTGCCACGCGCTCAACATCCCGGATGCGCCCCCGCTCCAGAAATTCGAGTTCCAGCGTCTTCTGATTACCGGAACGGTTGAGCAGCAGCTGGGCCGCGTCGCGGCCGATGGACGAATCACCCGCCGGCGGCCCGCTGCGCCCTTTCCGGAACCATCCCGCCTTCTCCGGCGCCGGCTCCCCGGCCGGTTCCCCGGGAAGCTCGACCGTCAGACGCTTCAGTCCCTGCTCGATTTCGTAGCGCCTGTGCAGTTCTTCGGGGGTTGGCCGGGGCAGGATCGATTTGACGTTGCGCAGCCATTCCAGTTCGCCCACGACCTCATACACTTCGCGCTCGGCGTGTTTCTGCTTCAATTCATGGACAATGCGGCTGATCGTCGCCTGGGGATACAGCGCCAGCACATCCCAGCAGATCTCGTCGCATTCGAAACAGAAACACGTCTCCGGATCGATGGCGTACCGTTTGCCGTTGAGTTCGAATCGGTGCAACGCCGCGCCTTGCATCAGTAAGCCCCCAGGGTGCCCTTATCCCGGCTCCAGTTCTCGAGGTAGCGGAAACACGCGATGCCGATCAGGGTCCAGACGGTTGCGTTCAGGATCAGGTAATAAAACGACGGTTGAACCAGGATGCTGCTGAACTGGCCGTCGGTCTGCTGGCCCTTGATCAGCACATATTTCAGCGAAATCGCCGCGTCGGTGATCGGCACGCAGTGGGCGATGGCGCGAAACCACGCGGGCAGTTTGGCCACTTCCTCGGACCCGATCGCAATGATCAGCAGCACCAGCCGGATGATCATGGCGATCTGGCCGGTCTGTTTGAACACAAGCACCAGCCCCCCGACCATGAAGCCAAACCCGATCAGGTTGGTGTACGTCAGGGCAAGCACCAGCGCCGTCGCCAGGGGATCGAGATGGATCTTCCCTTTGAGACTCGCCGCCAGCAGGCTGAGCAGAATCGTGTACGTGAGAATGCTCATCACCGCGGCGACAAGCGAGCGCGCGAGAAAATTCGTGACCAGCCCGTGCGGGCTCATGCACACCTGCTCGAGTTCGCCGGTCCGCGCCATGCCCTGAAGGCCCTGGCTGAACATTCCCACCAGCCCCATCGCCAGCATGCCCACCAGGAAACCCACCACCTTGTCGAAAATGCTCTCCGACCATTGTGCCAGGGCCGCCTGATTGGACACGAAGGCCAGAATGACCAGCATCAGAAAGCCGTAACTGATCATCAGGCCCGTAATCGTGGCAAACCAGTAGCGGCGCATGATGATCAATCCGCGCACTATCTCGGCCTTGAGTACCAGCAAAAAACCCATGGTCCCGTCCTTTTACGACGCCGGATCGCCCGTGACCCGAAGGAATACGTTCTCCAGATTCTGCTGCCGCAAGCTGACCGAATGCAGTTGCACCCCGCGTTCGCGAAGGCGCGCGAGCATGGCGTACAGCGCCTCCGACCGGAGCGCGTACTCGTGTTCGATGGCCGCCACGCACAAGACCTCGTCGCCCTGTGCCTCGAAATTCACATCGAGCACGCCCTCGATGCTGCCCAGGGTCCCGTCCGGCGGCATCCGGTCGAGCCGGAGCTCGTAAACCTGTTCGCTGAACAGGTCAAGCAGTTCATCCGTCGGTTTGCATGCGGCCAGTTCGCCGTTCTTGATGATGCCGATGCGGTCGCACAGCTCCTGGGCCACGCCCATGTCGTGCGTGGTCACCAGCGCCGTCTTGTTGCGCTCCCGCGTCATCTCGATGATGCGATCTTTGATGGACCGGGCGCTCTGCACGTCCAGGCCCGTGGTCGGTTCATCGAGGAGAATCACGTCGGGGTCCGCGACCAGGGCGATGCAGATGGCGAGCTTCTGCTTCTGCCCGCGCGACAGCCGCCGCACCTGCACATCTTTCTTGTCGCTCAACCCGATGAAATCGAGCAGTTCATGCGAACGCTTCTTGAGCACTTTGCCCGAGACGTCTTTGAGATTGCCGAAATACGCCAGGTTTTCGAGCGGCGTCAGCGGCCAGATCGACGTCCGCGTGCCTTCCAGCACCACGCCGATCTTCCGCAACACCTTCAAGCGCTGCCGATCCACGTCAAGACCGTCGACATACACGTGCCCGGATGTCGGCCGCACCAGCCCCGACAGCATCTTCACCAGCGTGGTCTTGCCGGCGCCGTTCGGCCCGAGCAGGCCGAAAATCTCGCCCCGCTGGATGCCGAATTCCACGCCCTTCACCGCGTGCACGCGCCGTTTCTCATGAAAGCACCGGGCCCCGGTCTTTTCGCCCTTGCTGAAAAAATGGTGGGTAAAGAAGGTTTTGTGGACGTCGTCGACGCGTATGATGGGATCCATGTTCATGCCAGCCCCGACTGCCTCTGCAACACGGAATGTTCGACCTCGCGAAGGGCCGCTTCCTCGTCGCCAAGTTCCTCGAGCTTGCCCAGAAACTCCAGATAGGCAATCTCGATGTTCCGAATCGCGTGCACTGCGATCACAAAGATGAGGCTCCCGGTCAGCCAGTACAGGACGCCCAGAAGCACGGCAAACACCACAAATTCCAGGGATTGCGAAAACGTGTTGCGGAAGAAATGCGCGTGAACCACCGAGAACAGCACCGCAACGGCCGCAATGCCCGCCCACGGCGTCCGCAGGTATGCGATGAGGGTCTGCTGGCCCGCGGCCCGGTAGATCACTTCTTCCGTCACCGCCACGCCCACGTACCGGCTCAGGATCAGGGGGCTTTCGATGGCAAACTCCCAGATCGCCCCGAACCCCAGCAAGACCTCCCGCGCGTCGCGCGCACTGCCGTGGACCAGCAGCAGCGACAGCACGAATATCACGTGCCCCAGCACCAGCCCCGCCGCGATGTACACGGGATTCAGCAGCGCGCGGCCCAGCGCCCCGTTCTGGTAGGCGATGAGGCAGGCCACAACGAAAAGCGGCACCTGGATGAGATACAACCCCGCCCGGTTCTTCCGGTCCGGCGCGGCGGCGCCCTGGCGGCCGTTCAGCCACAACGCGTGGGCCACATGCAGCCCGAGGAATGCCAGCAGAGCAATCCTCACGCGCCGGCCTCCTCTTCTTTGGCGTGCAGGGCGTCAATCATCTCGATAAGCGACTTGCCCTCCATGCGCCCCTTGAGGTTCTCGCGCAACTCGTCAAACTCGCGCTTCAACAGGCCGTAGCCGTACATGTCGTGCAGTTGGCCGTTCCGCACCACATGATCCTTGAGCGTCAGTTCGCGTTTGGCGTTGCTCCGTTCCATGATGCGCCACGAGGGGGAATTGAACGAATAGATGTATGCGCTCACGCGATGCAGGTTCAACTCATCGAAGCAGTATTCCATGATGCGGTAAAAGGCCAGCCCGATTACGATGCCCTTCCGCAGGTTCTTCTGGCCGACGTAGACGTCCAGACTGCACGCGCGGTTGCGCCAGCTCACGTTCTGCAGCAAGACCAGGCCGACCGGCCCGTCCGTCTCCGAATCCAGGATTAACTGGAACGCCGCCGGCATGGTGTGCCCCGGCGCCCGCCCCAGCAGCCCCACGATCTGTTCGCGGATCTGGCGCTGCGAACGCGTCACGTCGCCGTACAGAAACAGCTGGAAATCGGGGTCTTCCATCCACTCGACCACCGTATCGAGGTCTTCGCGTTCCGCCCGCCGGATGAATATGTTGCTGCGAAGGGCCATGGATCATGCATCCTCGTGCTGAGACGCAAACAGGGAGAGCGTCTCGTTGTCAAACCAGCGCCCCAGGGTATAGAGGACTTCGCGCGCCACCCCGTCGCTTTGAAATCCCTGTTGAACAAGAAAGACACGCAGGTCCGTTTCGGTATCCAGGCATTGGGCGACGATCTTGTTCAGGCGGCGTTCCATGAACGCCTTGTGCTTCAGGAAGGCAAAGGTTTCGCCGGCCATCCCGGTGCCCAGATCGGCGTCCTCGATGAACATCAAGAGCATTTCCCCGAAAAACACGTCCTGGCGCCCCGCCCGCAGGCAGCAAAACCCGCGAATCTCGCCCGTGGCGTCTTCCACCGCATAATACTCGCCCAGCAGCTTGACGTCCTTGTTGCCAAGCAGCTCCCGCAATTCGTCGGTGGTGGGCAGAATGGGCTCGCGACGGCGGTCCAGCGTGGCGGCACGCGGTTTCCCCGGGTGATACACCCGTTTCAGCGCGGGGGCGTCGTCGGGTTCCGCGGCCCGGATGACGCAATGCTCACCAAAAATCACCGGTATCCCCTCACACAGCGCACTGACGGAGCGCCACAAAACGCCGCATCGTGTTCAAATCCCCCATTTTACAGGAGGCCCACAGGAAAAACGAATGCCGGGACCTCACCCACCTGAGCGCCCCGGCATACCAGAATCCGTTCGTCAAACTAGACAGCGACTTCGTTCTTCTTGGCGTACACGAAGTTTGACCAAGCGCGCGAGAGATCATTCCAGAAATCGCTGAATGCATCCGCCCGCTTCGACGTGATTTTCCGAATATGTTTCATCCTGGACCTCCCTCGGTTCCTTTCGCAACTCCCGTGTAGATTCAGAAATCCTTCATCTCCACAGCACGGGCGACCCCGGCCCTGCTCCCGAGTGGACTCGCCGCGCCGTGCTTGCACTAACGTAAGCGCTGCGCCACAAGGCACTTACTCGGCAGTGCCCTCCTTCGCCTGGCTGAACGAGAGAATCGCGGTAAGCAATCCCTGAATCAGGGCGACAATGTTGATGAGTGTTGGAATATCCTGAGCCTCGGCCGGCCGTCTGGTCAACATCTTGAGGTGTTTCATACGTAAAGTTCCCCTTTCTCTGCCAACGTGTTCCCTGCATATGGACACTTCCCACCCTGTCCCGTTCCGGAACATATCGGCGGGCGCATTCTACTATCCCCACAGGGGGTTGTCAAGTTCCCACAACGTGCCAAACAGGTTTGAAATTGCGGACTTGTGAGCCTTGCTCCGTCCGTCTGGCTCCGCGTTCCGGCTCACATCCATGATACCGTCAGAGCGTCGGATTGTTACAAAACCGCAGCCCGCGCGCACGGCCCAACCCGTTGATAAACCGCAATCTACGCCGATGCGCCCGCAATCCCCAACGCGTCGTAGCCATGCGAATCCGCGCCAGGAAGGTCTGAACGCCCCATCAGGGCCTGGTCCACCGCCCGGGCGGCCTCGCGCCCCTCGTGGATGGCCCACACGACGAGCGACTGGCCCCGGCGCGCATCTCCCGCCGCGAACACTTTGGGATGGCTGGTCTTATACTCTCCATAGCCGGCCTGGAGGTTGCCGCGGGCATCCAGCTCGAGACCCAGCGCGCGGGCAAGGCCATGTTCGGGATGAACAAAGCCCAGCGCCAGCAGCACCAGGTCGCATTCCACCTCGAACTCGCTGCCCGGGATCTCCTGCATCCGGGCGCGCCCGTTCGCGTCCGGCGCGCTCCACTCGAGACGCACCGCATGAAGCTTCTCCACGCGGCCATGCGTCCCGCTGAACGATTTGGTCAGAATGCTCCAGTCCCGTTCTCCGCCTTCCTCGTGGCTGGTGGACGTCCGCAGCACCAGCGGCCACAGGGGCCAGGGCGTGGCGTCGTTGTGGCCTTCCGGGGGTTTGGGCAGCAGTTCAAAGCACCATACCTGCCGTGCCCCCTGCCGGAGACTGGTTCCGAGACAGTCGGACCCCGTATCGCCGCCGCCCAGGATGACGACGGTCTTGTCTTTCGCGCTGAGCAGATGCTCGGGGAGAGCCTTGCCGGCCACGCGCCGGTTCTGCTGGGTCAGGAACTCCATCGCGAAATGAATGCCGTCCAGCTCGCGTCCCGGCAGCTCCAGGTCGCGGGGCTGCGTCGAGCCGATGGCCAGGAGCACCGCGTCATGCGTCTCCACAAGCTCCTGCGCGGACACGTCCGTTCCCACATGCGTATTGCAGCGAAAGACGACGCCTTCGTCTTCCATCTGCCGCACGCGGCGCCGTACCAGCGTCTTCTCCAACTTGAAATCGGGGATGCCGTACACCAGCAGACCGCCCGGCTCGTCCGCGCGTTCGAATACCGTAACCTCGTGGCCCGCGCGGCGAAGCTGCTGCGCCGCGGCAAGCCCGGCCGGCCCCGACCCGACCACGGCGACGCGTTTTCCGGTCAGTTTCCCGGGCGGCGCCGGTTTCACCCACTCCTCGTTCCAGGCGCGGTCGCCGATCGTCTTCTCAATGAGCTTGATCGTCACCGGCGGATCGGTCACCCCCAGGCAGCACGCCGCCTCGCAGGGCGCAGGACACACCCGGCCCGTGAACTCCGGGAAGTTGTTCGTCGAATGCAGCGTCGCCACGGCCTCCAGCCACCGGTCGTCCTTCACGAGGTCATTGAAATCGGGAATGATGTTGCCCAACGGGCACCCCGACATGCAGAACGGCACCCCGCAGTTCATGCAGCGGAATCCCTGTTGCCGCAGCATCTCCGGATCCGGTTTCCTCGAGAACTCCCGCCAGTGGCCAAGGCGCCGCGGCACCGCTTCGTCGGACGGCAATTCCCGCTGAAACGTCATGAAGCCTCGTTCTTTACTGGGCCATGTGTCTGTCATCGTGCGTCAATTCCTGCGTGTGGCGTGCCGTATGGTATATGCAAACACCCGGCCCGGCTACGACACCGGGCCCCCGGCCACGCGTTCCTTCGCCTCGGTCTGTTTCAGTACGCGCGCATAATCGCGGGGCATCACGCGCACAAACTGCTCCCGCGCCTCGTCCCACTGGTCGAGGATCGCCCTGGCAACCGTGCTGCCGGTATACTCGAAATGGTCCTCGAGCAATCCCCGCAGTTCCGGCAGGCTCTTGTCGTGCAACGGCTTCAGATCCACCATGTCGCGGTTGCAGCGCCGCGCAAAGGTCCCGTCGGGGTCATACACAAACGCGATGCCGCCGCTCATGCCCGCGGCAAAGTTGCGGCCGGTCCGGCCGAGGATGACCGCGCGGCCTCCGGTCATGTATTCGCAACCGTGGTCGCCGACACCTTCCACCACCGCCCAGGCGCCACTGTTGCGCACGCAGAAGCGCTCGCCGGCGACGCCCCGGAAAAAGGCCTTGCCGCCCGTGGCGCCGTACAGCGCCACGTTGCCCACCACAATGTTCTCTTCGGGCACAATGACGGCGTTCGCGGGCGGTGTGACGATGATCTTGCCGCCCGACAGGCCCTTGCCGCAATAGTCATTGGCCTCGCCCGTCACGTTCAGGGTTACGCCCTGGATCGCAAACGCGCCGAAACTCTGCCCCGCCACCCCGTTGCAGTCGATCCAGACCAGGTCTTCCGGCAGGTAGCCCGTGTTCAGGCCGACATTGTGCTTCCGGGTCAACTCACTTGAGAGCATGGTGCCGACGGTCCGGTGCACGTTGCGGATATTCACCGCGAACCGCACCGGCTGTTTATTCTCGAGCGCCGGTCTGGCCTGCTCGATCAGCTCGTGATCCAGGGCCCGCTCAATTCCGTGGTCCTGGGTCTTGCTGTGGTGCAGGGTCTCCCCGTCCCACGGGCGGGCCCGATAGAGCACCCGGGAGAGATCGAGCGTCCGGGCTTTCCAGTGGTCCGGCAACGGGTCGTATTCGAGCATCTCCGCATGGCCGATCATCTCGTTCACCGTGCGGAACCCCAGTTCGGCCATGATCTCGCGCACTTCCTCGGCCACGAAAAAGAAATAGTTGATCACGTACTCGGGTTTGCCCGTGAACTTCTTGCGGAGCTCCGGATCCTGCGTGGCCACGCCGACCGGGCACGTATTCAGGTGGCATTTGCGCATCATGATGCAGCCCATCGTGATGAGCGGCACCGTCGCGAACCCGACCTCATCGGCGCCGAGCAGAAACGCGATCGCGACGTCGCGGCCGGTCTTCAACTGGCCGTCCGTCTGCACCCGGATGCGGCTGCGAAGGTTGTTCTCCACGAGCACCTGCTGCGCCTCGGCCAGCCCGAGTTCCCAGGGCAGTCCCGCGTGCTTGATTGAACTCAGCGGAGACGCGCCCGTGCCGCCCACATCGCCGCTGACCAGCACGAGATCCGCCTTGCCCTTCGACACCCCCGCGGCCACGGTGCCGACGCCGACTTCCGACACCAGCTTCACCGAAACGTTGGCGTGGACGTTGGCATTCTTGAGGTCGTGTATGAGCTGCGCGAGGTCCTCGATCGAATAGATGTCGTGGTGCGGGGGCGGCGAGATCAGTTCGACGCCCGGCGTCGAATACCGGATGCGGGCGATCTCGTCGAAGACCTTGTGCCCGGGCAGCTGGCCGCCTTCGCCCGGTTTGGCGCCCTGGGCCATCTTGATCTGAAGCTCGGCGGCGTTCACAAGGTATTCATTGGTTACGCCGAACCGGCCCGAGGCCACCTGCTTGATGGCGCTGCGGCGCCAGTCGCCGTTCGGGTCGCGCTCGAACCGCGCGGGGTCTTCGCCGCCCTCGCCGGTGTTGCTGCGCCCGCCGATGCGGTTCATGGCGATGGCGAGGGTCTCGTGCGCTTCGCGGCTGATCGAGCCGAACGACATCGCGCCGGTGCAAAACCGTTTTACGATCGCTTTGGCCGGTTCGACCTCATCCAGAGGAACCGGATTCCCCTTCTTGAACTTGAGCAAACCGCGCAACGCCGCCAGCGTGCGGGTACGATCATTGACCAGCGCCGCGAATTCCCGGTATTTCTCCCGGCTGTTGCCGCGCGTCGCGTGCTGAATCCGGGCGATGGTATCGGGATTGATCTGATGATACTCGCCGCGGCGCCGCCACTTGTATACCCCGCCCGGATCCAGCGTGCGCGGACGCGCCGGGTGCTCCGGATACGCCAGCGCATGCCGCATCAGGGTCTCGCGGCCGACCTCCGCCATCCCGATCCCCTCGATCCGCGTGGCCGTGCCCGCAAAACACCGCTCCACCAGGGCCGAGCTCAGTCCCACCGCCTCGAAGATCTGCGCGCTATGGTAGCTGTGCTGCGTCGAAATGCCGATCTTCGACATGGTCTTCAGCATGCCCTTCTCGACCGCCTTGATGAAGTTCGCGCAGGCGTCGCCCGGCGCGGCCTCCGCGAGCTGGCCTTCGGCCGCCAGCGCGTTCAGCGTTTCGAACGCCAGGTACGGGTTTACGGCGCCCGCACCGTAGCCCGTAAGCAGGCAGAAGTGCATGACTTCCCGCGCCTCGCCCGTTTCAACGATCAGGCCGCACTCGGACCGGCTCATTTCGCGCACCAGATGCTGGTGCACGGCGCCCGTCGCCAGCAGGCTGGGGATGGGAACGAACTCCGCGTTCACGCCCCGGTCCGACAACACCAGCAGCGTCGCGCCGCCGCGTATGGCCTCGCTGGCGTCCGCGCAGATGCGGTCGACGGCCGCTTCCATCGCGGCCGGGCCGCCCTGGGCCGGGAAAAGCGTCGAGATCGTCGCGGCCCGCAGATCCGCCTGGTCGAGCTGCTTGATGTACGCCAGCTGTTCGTTGGTGATGATGGGCGAGGACAGGTGCAGCCGCCGGCAGTGTTCAGGGGTCGTCCCCAGGAGATTGCGCTCGCGGCCGATGTCCATCTCCAGAGACATGACAATCTCTTCCCGGATGGGATCGATCGGCGGGTTCGTAACCTGCGCGAACAACTGTTTGAAATAGTTGAACAGCAACTGAGGCCGGCTCGACAACACCGCGAGGGGCGCGTCGTTGCCCATGGACCCCACGGGCTCGTGCGCCGTGAGCGCCATGGGCTTCAGCAGCACGTCGATGTCTTCCTGGCTATACCCGAAGACCTGCTGGCGCTCGAGCAGCGGCGCTTCCGCACGCGTGCCCGAAGACGTCTTCGCCTCAAGCCTGCCCGGCAGAACCACCCGGTGCGTGTTCAGCCAGTCGCGGTACGGATGCGCCTTGCAGATGGTCTCCTTGAGCTCGTCGTCGTCGATGATCCGGTGCTCGGCGGTGTCGATATAGAACATGCGGCCGGGTTCCAGTCGGCCTTTCTTGACGATCTTTTCTTCCGGCACGTCGAGAACGCCCACTTCCGACGCCAGCACCACGAAATCATCCTTCGTGACCCAGTAGCGCGACGGCCGCAGGCCGTTACGGTCCAGCACCGCGCCGATGCGGGTCCCGTCGGTGAAGGCGATGGACGCCGGGCCGTCCCACGGCTCCTGCATGCAGGCGTGGTACTCGTAAAACGCCCGTTTGTAATCGGGCATCGATTCGTGTCCGCTCCAGGGCTCGGGAATGAGCATCATCATCGCATGCGGCCCCGAACGCCCGCCCTGCATCAACAGCTCGAACGAATTGTCCAGGATGGCCGAATCGCTCGCGCCCAGGGTGTGGATCGGAGGCAGCTTGGCGATGTCGTCGCCGAACAGCGGACTCTCAAGATGGTGCTCGCGGGAGTGCATCATGTTGATGTTGCCCCGCAGCGTGTTGATCTCGCCGTTGTGGCAGAGATAGCGGAACGGTTGCGCCAGGGGCCACGTCGGCAGCGTGTTGGTGCTGTACCGCTGGTGCACCAGCGCAAGATAGCTCTCAAAGGCGGGTTCCGAAAGGTCGGGATAGTAATGGCTCATCTGGTCGGCCAGCATGAGTCCCTTATAGACAATCGTGCGCGCCGACAGGCTGGGAATGTAGAACTGGCCGCCGTGCTCGAGTTGCGCCGCGCGCACCCGGCGCTCGATCACCCGGCGCAGCACATACAGCCGCCGCTCAAACGCGTCGCCATCGGAGAGGCCGTCCCCCCCCTTCAGAAACACCTGTTCGATCCGGGGCTCGTTGGACCGCGCCAAAGGACCAATGGCCGACGAATCGCACGGCACTTCACGCCACGCCAGAAACGTATGCCCCTCGTCGGCGATCGCCTGCTCGACGATTTCCCGGCAGGCCGCCCGGTCCGCATCCGGTTTCGGCAGGAAGACCATCCCCACCGCATAGGCCCCCGCCGCGGGCAGGTCAAACTTCAGCCGTGCGGATTCCTCCTGGAAAAACCGGTGGGGCAGACGCACGAGCATCCCCGCGCCGTCGCCCGTTTCGGGGTCGCACCCGCACGCGCCGCGGTGCACCAGGTTCTCCAGCACCTGGATGCCCTGGCGCACGATCGCATGGGAGGCCGTCCCCTTCAGATTGACCACAAACCCAATGCCGCAGGCGTCGTGCTCGTAAAACGGTTGGTACATCCCGTCGTGTGAAATCGAGTGCATATACAGTTCTTCCTTGCCCTCTTCAGTACTCTTGGTCCCTGGCGCGGAGATACTGAGTGCGCGACGTGCATCTGCCAGGCCGCCGGAAAGCCCCCGCCTTGGGTTCGTGCAGGCCAGCCCTGCGCCGTGCTGCCGGCGAGGATATTCGCGGGATCGTACTAAACCCCGAATCACCTTGTCAAAATTCTACCTCTCTCTTAAGCAATGCTTATCAATTTCCATAACAATCACGAATGCACTCAACCTGCACCTGCCGCAACCACTTACGCAGAACCGTCCACGCTCGCGCCCGCCGCTCCTGCCTGCAGAACACGGCGTTCCGGAAAAACCCCGTCCCGCCCGACCGGATCCGAGGGGACGCCCATCCTAAGTCTCTGGAATCACACCTCTTTGGCCGGTAATATAGGGACGCGTAGCCGGGAATAGCCCCGTGCCGCCACAAGGAGGTCCG
The DNA here is from genome assembly GCA_012719295.1 of Candidatus Hydrogenedentota bacterium. Classification (GTDB taxonomy): domain Bacteria; phylum Hydrogenedentota; class Hydrogenedentia; order Hydrogenedentales; family SLHB01; genus UBA2224. The sequence goes on from JAAYAQ010000171.1 coordinate 16,477, forward strand.
TTCCCATGACATTGCCTGTCGTCCTCACGGTCGTTGCTGCCTTTACCACGCTTGGAGCCGCCGCGGAAGCGCCGGTCAACCTGCTGGAATCCCTGGAACACTGGACCCGGTCCGGCGGGTCGGAGGGGTCGTTTGTTCTCGATGCGGGCACGTTGAGCCTCAAGAAAGCCGACGGTGTTCCGGGGGAACTCCTCACCACGGCCGATTTCGAGAACTTCGATCTCAGCTTCGAGTTCAACGTCGCTTCGTGGACCGCCACCGGCCTCTACCTTCACGCACCCCGCAACCGGCAGTACCGCGCCGGGCTCGAGCTGGAGCTGTCCGGCCATCCGACAGAGCACGACACGCCATATTCCACGGGCGCCCTCTTCAGACACATCGCGCCCCTGGTCAATGCACGCAACAAGCCCGGGGAATGGAACACCTGCCAGGTACGCCTGGACTGGCCCCGCCTGCAGGTGACGATGAACGGCCAGACCGTCCAGGATGTGGACCTCGAGGCGGCCGGACTGGGGCATACCCTCCGCCGGGGCGCCCTCGGTTTCCAGAACAGCGGGCAGGACGCCCTTCAGGTCAGAAACATGACGCTCACCCCCCTGCCCGATTCCGAACACGGGATTGTCCTGGCCGCCGACGAGGCCCTCACCGGATGGACCGTGGCCGACGGTGCGGCCACATGGACCGGCGGGCAGGGCGTCATCCGCGCTGCCGACGGCAACGGCCACCTGGTCCATGAGGCCGTCTGCACGGATTTCGATTTCCGCTGTTATCTCCGCTCATCGGCCGCCACCACAAACGGCGGCATTCATTTCCGCTGGCCGGTAGACAACAGCCACGCCGGCCAGGAAGTCCAGATCTACGACGTGCCCGCCGCGGTCATGCCGACCGGGAGCATTTACGGCATTGCCCGGTGCGACGACGCGCTCGTCCGCCCCGGGGAGTGGATGCTGGTCCAGATCATCGCACGGGGTACCCACGTGATAACCTACATCGACGGCCGAAAAGCCGCCGAGTCGTTCTACAACGTGACCATCCGGAACGCCGGCCGCATGGGTCTTCAAATGCACAGCGAGGGCTGGATCGAGTTCAAGGACCTCGTCCTGGCGCCAAAGGACGCCCAATGATCACTGAATCCGTAATCAAAGCGCAGGGCAGGGTCACGGTCGACGAGCCGGCCGGCGGCCCGAGCCGCGCGTTTCCCGGCGTGTGCGTGCTCCCTTCCGGACGATGGCTGTGCGGATTCCGCGGCGCGATTACGAAAGACGCCGTGGAGGGCCAGAGCGCCTACCTGACCTGGTCGGATGACCGGGGCGCGACATGGAGCGCCCCCGCCGCTCCCTTTCAGCCGCCCATCCTCGACGGCAGGACCGGCCGGTTCCGCGCGCTCTACTGCACGCCTCTCGGCGGCCGCCGCGTCCTGGCAACGCTGTACTGGGTGGATGCCTCCGACCCGGAACGGCCGTTCTTCAACGAAACCACCGAGGGACTCCTTGACAGCCACATCTTCCACGCATGCTCTCAGGATGACGGCGCCACGTGGACCACGCCCGCGAGAATGAACACCGCGCCGTACGGTCAACCCACGCCAATCACCGGCCCCGCCCTGGTTCTCCCCGACGGACGCTGGGCCTGTCAGTTCGAACTGAACAAGCCGTACACAGATCCCGCCCCCTGGCGGCATGCATCGGTGCTGATGTTCTCGCGCGACGCGGGACACACCTGGCCGGAAAGCGTCGAGGTCTGCCCCGACCCCGCCAACCGGGTGTTCTACTGGGATCAGCGCCCTTCCGTGCTCCCGGATGGCTCGCTGTTCAACGTCTTCTGGACCTATGACCGCGCCGCGGGCGCCTACCGCAACATCCACGCCAGCCGATCCGGCGACGGGGGGCTGACCTGGCAACCGGTGTGGGACACGGGAGTCCCCGGCCAGCCCGCTCCCGTCGTGGCGCTCGAGAATGCCACCCTGGCCATGGTCTATATGGATCGAACCGGCAGACCCGCGCTCAAACTGCGCCTGAGCCGCGACGGCGGGCTCACCTGGCCCCAACGCAGCGAACGGATGCTCGACGATTTCACCGCCCTGTGCTCTCCGGCCGGCCACGCCACCATGCAGGATGCGTGGGCCGAGATGGGCGCCTTTTCGTCGGGTCTGCCCGCAACCTGTCGCACACCGGACGGCGGCCTGCTCCTGGTCTATTATGCGGGACCGCACACCAACCGCACCGACATCCACTGGATGCTGCTGGACGGGATGGCCCTTGAGCGCGCGGCACGCGTCTGACCGGCCCGGAAACAACCGCCCGTCTCCGCAATGCCGCCGGGCGAAATTTGCCTTCCGAACGGCCAACAGGTAACGTGAAGGGTGGATAATCGTTACGGCTTTGGCGCATTACCTTTCACAAACCGGGGAAGACTCTGCGCGTACAACGCTAATTGTCGTTAAGTGGAGGAAATCATGAGTAAGAAAGACGTTTCAGTGGTTGAGAATCGTTGGATTGGCGATTTTCCGAAAATCGGTATCCGGCCGATCATCGACGGACGCCGCAAGGGGGTCCGCGAATCGCTTGAAAACCAGACCATGAGCCTGGCCAAAGCCGCGGCCAGGCTGCTCGCACGGAAACTGCGCTACCCGAACGGCGCCCCGGTCGAGTGCGTCATTGCCGATACCTGCATCGGCGGTGTCGCGGAAGCCGCTCAGGCGGCCGCCAAATTCGCCAGGGAAGGGGTAGGCGTCTCGCTCTCGGTTACCCCCTGCTGGTGCTACGGTTCCGAGACCATGGACATGGACCCCCTCATGCCGAAAGCGGTGTGGGGCTTCAACGGCACCGAACGCCCCGGCGCGGTCTATCTCGCCGCGGTGCTGGCCGCCCACAATCAGAAAGGCCTCCCCGCGTTCAGCATCTACGGGCGCGATGTGCAGGACTCCGGCGATACCGCCATTCCGGCCGACGTGCAGGAGAAGATGTTGCGGTTCGCGCGGGCCGGGCTGGCCGCGGCCATCATGCGCGGCAAATCCTACGTGTCGATGGGCAATGTCTCCATGGGCATCGCGGGCTCGATGGTCGATCAGAGCTTCTTCGAAAACTACCTCGGCATGCGCGTCGAAACCATCGACATGTCGGAGTTCGTGCGCCGCATGGACGAGCAGATCTACGACAAGGCCGAGTTTGAAAAAGGCGTCAAGTGGGCGAAGAAGCACTGCAACGAAGGAAAAGACGGCAACCCCAAACACTTGCGCATGAGCCACGCCCAGAAGGCGAAGGTCTGGGAAACCTGCGTGAAGATGTTTCTCATCGGGCGCGACATCATGAGCGGCAATCCCAGGCTCGCCCGCATGGGCTGGGGTGAAGAAGCCCTCGGACGCAACGCCCTCGCCGCGGGATTCCAGGGCCAGCGCCAGTGGACCGACCATTTTCCCAACGGCGATTTCATGGAAGCCCTGCTGAACTCGTCGTTCGACTGGAACGGCATCCGCGCCCCCTACGTCATGGCCACCGAAAACGACAGCCTCAACGCCACGGCCATGATCTTCGGCTACCTGCTCACGAATACCGCGCAGGTCTTCGCAGACGTCCGGACCTATTGGAGCCCTGCCGCGGTCAAGCGCGTCACCGGCCATGAGCTGTCGGGCGACGCCGCCGGCGGCCTCATCCATCTCATCAACTCGGGCGCGGCCGCCCTCGACGGCAGCGGCCGCCAGACCGACGGCAAAGGCAAGCCGGTCATGAAACCGTTCTGGGAGATCGACCCCAGGGAGGTCAAGGCCTGCCTGGAAGCCACCACGTGGTATCCCGGCAACCGCGAATACTTCCGCGGGGGCGGCTTCTCGTCCTGCTTCCTGACCGAAGGTGGAATGCCTGTGACCCTCATTCGCGTCAACATGGTCAAAGGGCTCGGACCGGTGCTTCAACTCGCCGAAGGCGTGACCTGCAGCCTCCCCTACGAGGTTCATGCCCAGCTCAACGACCGGACCGACCCCGGCTGGCCCACCACGTGGTTTGCGCCGCGCGTCACCGGCGAGGGCCCGTTCCGCGACGTCTACTCGGTCATGAACAACTGGGGCGCCAACCACGGCGCCTTCGCCTACGGCCACATCGGCGCCGACCTGCTCGCGCTCGCGTCCGTTCTGCGCATCCCCGTCTGCATGCATAACGTCGACGAGGCCGACGTGTTCCGGCCCACCGCGTGGTCGGCCTTCGGCGCGCAAGACCCGATGGGCGCCGACTACCGCGCCTGCGCCAACTTCGGTCCCCTGTACGGCAAGTACTGAGACTCGCTGCACTCGCCGGGGGAACCTTCCGCCAGGGAGGTTCCCCCGCTTCGTTTATGGGGCGGCGCATTGCGCCCGTCCCGCCGGTGTGGTAGCGTCTTCAGCGGCCTGGCCGAATACACCCGCCGGGCACGCAACCCTCAGGAGCGCAACAGAACCGATGACCCAGGAACAATGGAACACGCTGCTGGCCGTGGTGGACGGCGCCCACGCGGGCCCGCCGCCCGTGGGATTCATCATCGACAGCCCCTGGCTGCCCAACTGGGCCGGCATGTCGATCCTCGATTACCTGAGCAGCGAGTCCCGATGGTTCGAGGCAAACCTCCAGGCCGTCGAACGGTTCCCCGATGTCCTCTTCCTGCCGGGCTTCTGGGCGGAATACGGCATGTGCACCGAGCCGTCGGCGTTCGGCGCAAAATGCATCTTTCCCGACAACGAGTTTCCGTTCGCCGAGCGGGTGTGTGACGACATCGCACGCGCCGCCGCGCTTCCCAAGCCCACCCCCCGGACCGACGGCCTCGCTCCGTTCGTGCTCAAACGGCTGCAACACCTCGAACCGCGCATCACCGGCGCCGGCCACGCCATCCGCTTCGCGGTCGCGCGAGGACCGCTGAATATCGCCGGGTTTCTCCTCGGCAACACCGAGTTTCTGCTCGGGCTGAAAATGGATCCCGACGCATCCCACGGGTTTCTAAACACCATAACCGCCTATCTCGAAGACTGGCTGAAGCTCCAGGCCGCCACCTTTCCCGGCATCGACGGCGTGCTGATCCTCGATGATCTGGCGGGATTCGTCGGACCCGACGATTTCGTGGAATTCGCCAAACCCTATCTCCGACGCACCGTTGAGGCCATCGACGCCCGCGTGCGCTTCTTTCACAACGATGCCGAGGGCCTGATCTGCGCGCCCCATCTCGCGGACATCGGCATCAATCTCTTCAATTTCTCGCACACCCATCCGCTGCAGGCCATGCGCGAAGCCGTGGGAAAAGACGTGGCCCTGCTCGGCAATATCCCGCCCCGGGACGTTCTGGCCCAGGGCGCCCCCGGCCAGGTGCGGCAGTCCGTCCACGAGATCCTCGAATCCGTTGAGGACACGCGCGGTCTCATCCTCTCCTGCGGCGGCGGCATGCCCCCCGGCGTGCCGGCCGGGAACATCGACGCCTTCCTGGCGGCCGCGGCGCAATGACCTGCCGCGCACTCCGTTTGCGCCGGGCGTCCGGGTGCGCTATCCTCGTTCGATGCACGAACTGTCGTTTGCACAACAGATCCTGGAGACCATTCAGCGCGAAACGGCCGGTTTCGACGGGGCGCGCGTAACGCGCGTCAAACTGCGCGCCGACGAATACCTCGCCCTCGAACCCGCCAGCCTGCGGTTCTGCCTCGAGAGTATTTCGGTAGACACCATCATGGACGGCGCGGCCATCGAGATCGAGGAAGTGCCCCTGCCGCCGGGCGCCGAACGGCCGCTGTTTGGCGCCGGACTCGTTATTGAGGAGATCGAACTGGATGAGCAAGACGGTCAAGCTTGAACAGAAAGTGCAGGCCAAAGGCCACGAAATCGCCGTGGAATTGCGCGAGATGTTCCACAAGAAGGGCATCTTCGTCGTCAACCTGATCGGCTCGCCGGGAGCCGGCAAGACCAGCCTGCTCGAAGCCCTGGCCCCCCGCATCAAGGGTCGCGCGGCCGTCATCGAGGGCGACCTCGCCACCGACAACGACAAGCGCCGCATCGAACAGGCCGGATTGCGCGCCTGGCAGATCAACACCGTCGGCGCGTGTCACCTGGATGCCGCCATGGTGCGCGACGCCTTGAAAGAGTTCTCACTCGAGGGGATCAGCCTCCTGTTCATCGAGAACGTCGGCAACCTCGTGTGCCCCGCCAGTTTTGAAATCGGCGAGAATATCAAGGTGGCCATCGTGTCCACCACGGAAGGCGATGACAAGCCCGCGAAATACCCCAAGGCCATGAAGGTGGCCTCGGCCATGGTCATCACCAAGACCGATCTCCTGCCGTACATCGCCTGCGATGTCGACCGCATGGAACGCGATGTGCGCGCGCTGGTGCCGGACATGCCCGTCTTTCGCACCGCCGCCACCACCGGCGAAGGCACCAACGAGTTCCTCGAGTGGATTGAGGCCCAGGCCGCCGCACGAGAATAAACCCGCGCTCCGCTTCATAGGTCCTACAGGTCTTATAAGTCCTGTAGGCCCCCTCAGCAGATTCGCGGCAGATCTTCACCGTAAGGCATCTCGACAATGCGTTCCCCGCCGAACCGGGTGCGCATGACGCACGAGACCCGTTTGCGGGGCACGACCCGGCCGATAAGGGCGGCGTGTTCGCCGCCGGGAGCCTTCTTGAGCGTGTCGAGGGCCAGTTCGGCGCAGTCTTCAGCCACAAACACGACGATCTTGCCCTCGTTGGCGACGTTGAGCGGGTCCAGGCCCAGCATGTCGCACGCGGCGCGGGTCTCGGGCCGCACGGGTATGGCTTGCTCATCCAACTCCACCGTAACGCCCGAATCGTCGGCCAGTTCCACGCAACACGCGGCCAGACCGCCCCGTGTGGGGTCGCGCATGACGCGGGGTTCGATGCCGGCGTCGATGAGCGCTTTGACGAAGGGCCATACCGGCGCCGCGTCGGACCGCACCCGCGTCTCGAACGCGATTCCTTCGCGCTCGCTCATGACCGCGATGCCGTGCTCCGCAATCCCTCCGTTGATGAGCACATGGTCCCCGGCCTGAAGGCTTTTCGGGTCCGGATGAATGCGCCGGATGCCGATGCCCGCCGTATTCACAAAGAGCTGGTCGGCTTCCCCCCGCGCAACGACTTTGGTGTCGCCCGTGACGATCTGGACGTTGGACACCGAGGCCGCGCTCGCCGCCGAACGCACGATTCGGCCCAGGGTTTCGATATCAAACCCTTCCTCGATGATGAGTCCCATGGACAGGGCCAACGGTTCCGCGCCCGATACGGCAAGATCGTTGACCGTGCCGTGAACGCTCAAGCTGCCGATGTCGCCGCCGCGAAAAAACAGCGGCTTAACCACAAACGAATCCGTGGTGAACACCAGCCCCTCGGCGCCCGGCACCGCGGCGGCGTCGGGCAATGCTTCGGCCGTACGGCCCAGCGACGCCACCAGCACGTCGGTGATCAGTTCGCGCGTGAGCGCGCCCCCGCCGCCGTGGGCCAATACAATGTGCTTCGAGTTTTCCATGATCCGTACTACCGAGTCCTGAATCTGACTACAAAGTCGCTTTTCTTTGGAGGGGGTCCGGGGGGACCTTTCCTTTCTTCCGAAAAGAACGGTCTCCCCGGAAAAACTTCCCCCGCTTTATCCATATTTATACCGGGCGGCGCAGGAGCCTTCCGAGGAGACCATGCACGGACCGAGCGGATTGCGCGGCGTGCATTCGTTCCCGAAGAACGGGCATTCGGGCGGGTGGATGACCCCTTTGAGGACGTCTCCGCAGCGGCACCGGGGCAACTGCACCGGCGCCATGTCCGGCAGGGCGTACCTGCGGGCGGCGTCGAACGAGGCAAAGGCTTCCTTCAAGACCAGACCGCTGCCGGGAATGACGCCAAGCCCGCGCCACTCCGCATCGGCGATATCAAACACGCGGAGCAGGATGTCCCACGCGCGCGTGTTGCCGCCGGGTTTGACGGCCCGCGTGTACTGCACGAACGACCCCGTGCGCTTCGCCGCGATGCATTCCAGCACCATGGCGATGCCCTCGAGAACGTCCGAAGGCTCGAACCCCGTGGCGACGCACGGCGCCGCGTAGTGTTGCGCGACGTCTTCGTAGGCTTCCGGACCGATGATCACGGAAACATGCCCGGGCGTGATGAACCCTTCGATGCGCGATGCGCCCTCGAGCACCGCCTTCATTGCGGGGACAATCAGCTTGTGCGAGGCGTAGACGGAGAAGTTGGCGAGACGCCGCTCGCGGGCCTGCAGCACGACCGAGGCGACGCCCGGCGCCGTGGTCTCGAAGCCTACGGCCGCGAACACCACCTCGCGCTCCGGTTCACGGGAGGCGAGTGCGAGCGCGTCCAGCGGCGAATAGACGATGCGTACATCCGCGCCGCGGGACCGTTCCTCGACCAGCGATGTCTGAAGCCCCGGCACACGGATCATGTCGCCGAACGAGCACAGCGCGACTCCCGGGCTGCGGGCAAGCAGGAGAATGCGCTCGATGTCGCGCTGGGACGTCACGCAGACCGGACACCCGGGCCCCGACACCAGCTCGACGGTGTGCGGCAGAAGCGAACGAAGCCCGCCTCTCCCGATGGCGTGAGTGTGCGTGCCGCAGACTTCCATGATGCGGACGTGCCGGCCAATCGCGTCCGCGGCCTGCCTGACACGGTCGAGCAATGCCTCAGGGTGCGCCAAAATCGCCCATCCCTTCCTGCAACTCCGAGAAAAGCGCGAGCGTTTCGCGGGCGTCGTCAGGTTCGAGTTTCTCGATGGCAAAGCCGGCGTGCACGAGGACCCAGTCGCCGACGGCCGGCTCGTCGATAAGGCTGAAATCGGCCTCGCGCACGTTGCCCGCCAGCGTGACCTTGCCGCGGGCGCCGTCAATCTCGGTGATCTGCGCTGGAATGGCCAGGCACATGATGGATGCAGCTCCATGCGGCGGCGGCCGCCTGCCCCAGACTGATGCCGCC
>JAAYAQ010000024.1 GCA_012719295.1 Candidatus Hydrogenedentota bacterium
GGAATCACCTCCAGCAGATGCAGGCCCACCAGAAAGAAGATGGCGGCGACAGCGTAATTTCCGTAACGGCCCACATCGCCCATCATCCGGCCTGCTAGCGCCGTGAGCACGCCGATCAGGCCGATGGTGATCAGGATGCCGACGGAGAAGAGTAGCGAGATCAGGAAGGCCCGGCGGGTGGCCGTGCGGCCCTGGCTGTCGATGAACCCCACGATCAAAGGAATGCTCGCGAGATGGCAGGGGCTGAGCACGATGCTGAGAATGCCCCAGGTGACGGCGGCGCTGAGCGCGAGAACGGCGTTGCCCTCGACGGCGCGGGTCAGTGTGGTAAACAGATCCTGCATGACGGTTCCGGTCCCGGCTCCTGTGCTGCGGTTATCTGGGTGCGCACTCGCCGATCTTGCACGCTTTGGAGATTTGTTCGGGCGTGAGCTTCATCTTCGCGACCAGCGCCTGCTCGATGGTCACCTGGTGTCCGGTTGCAGCCGGATGGGCCTCCACCCATTTCCGCAGATTCGCCTCGCTTGCGAAGAAACCCTGCTTAAAACACCCCGTGGACACGATCTTGCCCTCGGGATCTTTTCGCGCACCTGCCCAGGCCACCGCGCTGGGCGGTTCGAGTTTGGCGACGTGGCCTTCCAGGGTCGTCACCGTAATCGGCTCGCCCGTGAGGACGTCCCTGGCCGTCATGTGGATGTCCTTGCCGGTGCGCGCCGCGACGCCCAATGCGCACATGACGCAACAGCCCCACGTCTGCATGCCGTCCACCCGCACGACGGACGCGTCCTCCGGGTAGACCGGCCGGTCGCAGAACCCGCACCGGGCCGCGGTCTCTTTTGCCTCGAACTGTTCCCATGAGAAGACGTTGCCGCCGGACCGGGCCCGTTCGGCCTCGGCGGCGTTTCGCCCGGCAAATGCCTTGACCTCCGGCCGCCCATTTTCATCCATCCCGTAAAGGTAAACGGCCTCCATTACAGGAACACGCGTTCCGGCGGTCCAGTCCGTCACGGCCGCGTTCTGGTGCGATTTTGCCTCGTCGGTGAGGCTCGCAAACGTGATCACGTAGCAGTGGGGCGCACAGAACCCGACGTCGCCGGCCGGCGTGCTCATGACCGTGCGCGTCCTGGCGTCAATATCGCCGTCGCACAAATAACAGACCGCGTCCCGGGGCCGGGTATCGGGCTGGGCGGGCGCCCAGCGGCTGAACGCGGGCTCCTTGTCAGGCGCGGTGCCGAAATCAAACCCCAGTTCCTTCCATGCGGCGAGGATGTCCTCCTTGGGAAAGAAGCCGGTGTGCCGGAACAATTCTTTGCCAGACCCGTCGAAAAAGATCTGGGTCGGGATCAGCTGGATGCCGTACTCTTCGCCCGCCCGGGGATTCTTCCAGACGTCGATGAACTGGACGTCCATTTTGCCCGCATACTCTGTTTTCAACTCGTCGAGGATGGGGGCCATCATCTTGCAGGGGACGCATTTGTCCGCACCCAGTTCGACGAGCCGGGGCAGGCCCTCCGGGGGAGCGGGCGCCGCCACGGGCGCTTCGGGAACGGGCGTTTCCTGCGCCGCCTGCGCGGGTTCAGGAGACACCACGGCCTCCGCCGCACCGGCAGCCGGTTCCGGGGCGGTGGAACGCGATTTCAACGCCAGCACACCGGCCACCGCGGCGGCCAACAGTACAACAACGAGGATCCTGGGCAGCGCCTTCATCGACAAATCTCCCTGTTCACGCCGCGATGCGGCCGGTCTGCCTGGCGGTTCTGTTTCCTAAATGTGCAGCATTCCCGCGAGCTCGGCGACGCGGCGGCCGAGGCCTTTCGCGGTGCCGATGCCGAATTCGTCCTGCGCGATTGAATCGTTCTGGTTCCAGAGGGTCGCGCCGATGCGTCCCGAGGGTTTCCCGTCGCCGACGACGATGACGTCCTGGCCCATGAACCCGGCCTGGATCGCGCTGAGGGTGAGTTCCTGGCCGCCGTTGCGGGCCGCGCCGACGGCCAGCGCGCC
>JAAYAQ010000172.1 GCA_012719295.1 Candidatus Hydrogenedentota bacterium
ACCACCGGCCGAGACCCCTGCTCCGGCCGCCCCCAGCGCCGACCGGCCTGCGTACCACGAGATCAAACCGGGGGATACGCTCACCCAGCTCTCAGCACGGTACGGCGTGTCCATCAAAGACCTGAAGGAATGGAACAAACTCGACGGGGATAAGATCCTGCTCGGCCAGAAACTGCGGGTAAGCCCTCCCAGCTGACCGCGGGTCCGGTTGCGCGGAAGGCGCGGCAGATTCTCCTCCCGTCAGCGGGAAGGCGACAGGTCGGGCGTCGTCTTCTTCAAAGCCAGACGGCCGGAACGGGCCCGATCATCACGGCGGGCCGCCGCCGGGAGGCCCGCCACCGGGAGGTCCCCCGCGTCCGCGCCGTCCGCCGCCGAAGAAAGTGAACGGACCGGTGAAGAACGGATCGTTCTGGGCTTCCTTGTAGGCGGCGATGATGCCGTCTTGCTGCGCTCTGCTGGAGATGCCCTGGCGTTCGAGCGATTCGCGCATGACCTGGTCTTGCTGTTCCTCGACCATGCTCCGCAACGTTTCACCGTTTTGCCGCATGGTATCGAAAACGGCCTGGCGCTCCTCGTCGGTCTGCGCGTCGCGCAGGAGCTGGCGCTGCTCCATGAGGCTCTGCATGTATTCGCTGATGGACGCGATCCGCGCTTTCTCGGCAGGGTCGGTGCTGGCCTCGATCTCGGCCGTGAGAAAGTCGGACATGCGCTGGCGGAACTCGTCCATGTAGCCGCGCCTGCGGTCCTCGCGCGGTTCGCCGCCGTCTTCGGGCGGTCTGCCCGTACTCTCGAACCGGTCGCCAAAACGTCGTTCGCGCCGTCCGGGTTCGTCTGTCTCACCGAGCGCCTGGGCGAGTTGCGCAAACAACTCGGAGCTGTCGAAATCCGTTGGTTCAGGTCCCGGCGCGGCCGGCTGGGGTGCCGCGGCCTGCCGGGAACGCGCCTGTTCGAGCTCGTCGCGCACCCGGGCGAGTTCGGCCTCGCGTATGGCCAGGTGGCCTTCCACGGTCTGAAGGTGGTTCCGAAGCGCCTCGCCGTCGTTCTGGGCCGTGTCCAGTTCGGTCCGGAGGGCGTTCACCCTGGCCATACCGAACCAGAGGCCCGCGCCCAGTCCTACGAGCAGGGCCGCCACGCCCGCTATCGCTGCTTTCATCGTGCGTCTCCTTCGAATCGTCGAGTTCGAAGACCTGTCACTATCGTCGCACGGGCGCGGATCAGAATCAACTCGCGGGCCTCTCTGCGACGCGGCCTGTGCGTGTTCCCGCCCGCGGTTGATACGGCCCGCCGGGGATGGTAGGCTGATGGCTCCGCGGACAGATGCGAACCGCCCGCGGCATCCACGAGCACGACGGACCGGCCCCGCATGTGAAGCCGGCCCTCGAGGAGACAACGCATGATCAGCAGACGCACATTTCTGAAAACCGCCGCGGCCTCCGCGCCGCTCATCCTCTCCGCCCGGGTGCTGGGCATGGAAGGGCCCGGTCCGAACGAGACGGTGAACGTGGGCCTGATCGGACTGGGCGGACGCTGCCAGGACATCGCGGGAACCTGCCTGCACATTCCTGAAATCCGGATCGCGGCGGTCTGCGATTGTTTTCAGCCGCGCGTGGACGCCTGCCTCAACGGCGCGGGCAAGGACCGCGGCTGGAAAGGCTACACCGATTTCCGCGAGATGATCGAAAAGGAAAACCTCGACGGCGTCATGGTGGAAACAACGACGCACGCCCGCGCGTGGGTAGCGTGCCACGCCATGGCCATGGGGATGGACGCCTACATCGAAAAGCCCATGTGCCTGACCATCGCCGAAGGGCGTGACATGGTCAATCTGGCCCGCAAATACCAGCGAGTCACCCAGATCGGCACGCAGCAGCGTACGATCGCCTTGAACAACTGGGCCAGCGACCTCGTCAAACACGGCGCGCTTGGCAAGGTCGCTGAAGTGCTCGCGCCCAATTTCGTCGGGCCGCTGCGGTGGGAGCCCAAGCCCGCCGAGCCCATGCCCGAGGGCGGCAGCGACAACTGGTGGGATCTCTGGACCAACCAGGCCGAATTCCGCCCGTACCATTCGGACCTGCACCGGAAATGGGCCCACTGGTGGGACTACGACGGCGGCGGCGTGTCGTTCGGCGTTACCGGATGGGGTACGCACAGCTACGACCAGGTCCAGCGCGGGCTCGGCACCGACGAGACCGGTCCCACCGAGATCCTGCTCGAGGAACCCGTCCAGACCCTCCCCTCCGGCAAATTCGAGGAGCGGCAGCCGGCGCCGGAGGAAACAGGCGCCCCGTATTACAGCATGGGGCGGTTCACCGGCCCCCGGGCGAAAATGCGCATGAAATACGCCAACGGCACGGTGCTCAACCTGAGCCTCGACGCCGACTGGGGCCCCGGTCTCGGGTGCATCTTCGTGGGCGAGAAAGGCCGTATCGAAATCAACCGCGACAAGATTTCCGCTGACCCCAAAGAACTGCTCGACGCCCCCGGCAACCCCGGCCATCTCCAGGTGCCCGAGACGCAGCCGCACATTGAAGACTGGGTTCGCTGCATCAAGACGCGCGAACGGTGCACGGCCGATATCGAATACGGCCAGCGCAGTTCGTCGCTCTGCTACCTCGTGAACATCGCCCGCGACGTGGGCCGGGTCGGCGAATCGCTCTACTGGGACCCGAAAGCCGAGCGATTCACCAACTGCGATGAAGGCAACGCGATGCTGAGCCGTCCGCGCCGTCCGGGCTACGAGCTGCCGGTCTGAGCGCGTCTCAGGCGTCGATTTTCAGGCGTATGGGCCCGACGGTGGCGGCGCGCTGCGCAAGGAGGCTGATCCGGGTGCTGCGAAACACCCGCGCCATGTCGAGCCCGCCGGGCGCGGGTTGGCCCGCGATGTCCGCGAGGAAATCGTCAAGATAGCCGCCGGTTCGCGGCGCCAGCAGCGCGATTTCACGCGGCCCGCCCTCGGCGTCCGGCCACAACGTGACCGTGCCGAGGTTGGCGCCCGCTTCCACGGCGCCCTTCGTGCCCGTCACGGTGAACCGCCAATAGCCGGGCAGGTCATAGCCCGCGGCGTCGGGACTGAAATACGAAAGATCAGCCATGACCCCGCATCCATTCGCGAGTTTCAGCAGGAGCATCGCGCCGTCTTCAAAATGGGGGTGCTGTTTGAGGCGGCCGTTCCACACGCGGGCCGCCGTAATCTCCGCGATGGCTTGGCCGGTGAGCCACGGCAGCGCGTCAATCACATGAACGCCGATATCGTTGATCGTGCCGCCGTGGCAGCCTTCCTCGAAAAACCACATCGGGCGCGAACCATAGTTCAGGGGATGCTGACCGAGGATCGTGACGCTGAGCACCTCGCCGATCTCCCCGCGAAGGATGATGTCGCGCAATGTCACAAACGGCGCCAGATCGATCAGGTCCAGCATGCAGCCCACGCGGCGGTCCTTCTCGCGGGCAAGCGTTTCGATGCGGTTCAGCTCGTCCAGATGGACACAGAGCGGTTTGTCGCACAAAACGTGTTTGCCGCGTTCGAGCGCCTGGGTGACCCGCTCGGCGTGGAGGGCGAAATAGTCGGCGCACGCGACGATGTCGCAGGGCGCCTCATCGAGCATCGCGCTGTACCTGTCGTGCGTGACGGCAATGCCCGAATCGCCGAGCCGGGCCCGCGTCTCGGCGTCCTCCTCGCAGGCCGCCACCATCTCGAGACCGGCGTGGGTCCGCGCAAGATTGTAGAGTCCGTGGACATGCGCGTGGCGAAACCCGACAAAGGCGATTCGCAGCCTCACGATACTCTCCTTTCGCGATGGCAGGCGAGCGTCCCTCTCCGCGGCTCCCGTGGGACTCCTGCCGACTGTGTCCAGTGGTCTCACACGGCATCCCGGCCGTCCGTGCGTGATGCCTGCACTGTACCTGCCTGGACCCCAAAAACGCAACGTGGGGCACATACCCCAATCCCCGGCCGGAATGGCTGGAGACGATGAGACGGGAGACGACCGGCGAGGGCGCCGGTCATCTTCCCGTTCTTCCCAATCCTCCCATCTTGAGCCACCACGTTCGAAAGGCCGTTCGGGGGGCCTCCCCGGGGCTATTTCTCCAGGCGGATCTCTTCGATGGCGACGGCGACGCCGGGTCTATCGCACGGATCGAAGCGCAGCGACGTGATCTCGCCGCGCCATCGGGGATGGGCGCCGAGGTTCAGGGTGTAGGTGTGCACGGCGCCGTCGGCGTGCAGCGGGAACCGCACGCTGGTGCTCTCGGTAATCGCGGCGCCGGTCTCCGACCAGAAGAGCTGGCCGGCCAGCGCGCCGGCCGGCCCGCCGGTGACCTGCATGACGATCACCATGCGCGGGTACAGCGCGGCCTGCAGGCCCAGCGCGCCGCTCTGGATGGCCGGGTCCTGCGAACTCGTCGTGAAGTGGAGCACGCCGTCCCGCGCCTCAAGCTGCGAGACGCCCATCAGCCCCGACCACTCCTGCGCGCCATCGGAGAAATCCCAGGCATTGCGCACAACGCGCGGGGGAAATTCGTAGGGACCGAGCGCCACATCGGCCGGGCCGATGTTGACCGGCCAGGACGCGGGGTCGCCGGTGGCGAAGACGCGGCGCACCGCTTCGTACATCTGGAACCCGAATTCCGTGTTGGGTTCGATGTAGCTCCCTTCCCCCCATTCGTTGACCGGTCCGAGGATCACCATGCCGCGGTTATGGGCCCCGGCCCAGGCCTTGAGGTCACGGAGAATGCCCTCGAAGAGTTCGGGCGTCCTGCCGAGAATCGCCAGCGAACGGGGACCATGCCAGGGCCGCGAGTCCCACCCCGTATCGGCAACGGGATAGTAGGTCAGGGGGCCGGCGATGGCTTCGTGGGCGTCCCACGCCGCACCGGTGGTGTCGGCGACATCGCTGAATTGCGCGCGATGGGGTATCGTGGACCGCTTCACCGCATCGCCCCATTCATGGTACGTGGAGAAACCGCTGTACCCTTCTTTGGCGAGCGTGTCGGACCGTTCGCGCGAGACGTTGTACCCCATGGCGACGTAGGTGATGCCCGCGTACCCGGCATCGCGGGCCATCTGCTGCGATTCCTCGAAGGATGCGGCCACGGCTTCGGTGCCGCCCAGATCGTTCCGGATATTGTCGGGCGCCCAGATGAACACGGCCGGTTTGCCGCCAATCCGGTAATACCCGGGGAGGTTGAAGTACTTGTCGAGCCATTCCCGGGTCACCTGGCGCCAGTCTTCCGCCGAATGCGTGTTGGGGGCGTTGTGGTTGGCCCACATGATGGCGACCTGAAGCTGGTCGCGGTGCCGCGCCTGGCGGTACGCCTCAAACCAGTGCGTCAGATGCTGGTTTCCGGCGGACCAGTACCAGTCTACGAGAAAGCCCGTGATGCCGTTTTCGACGGCCCATTTGATCTGCCAGTCGACCACCTCCGGCTTGCCCTCGTCGTAATAGCCGAGCAGCGGCTTCCGGATAGGGTCGACAAACCGGACCGGGTTCCACTTCACGTCCGCCCCCCAGCCCGGGAAATAATACGCGAACACATCCACAGCGGTTTTGACCGGCCTGGGTTCAGGCACATAGTCCGCCGGCTGCACCGGCAGGGGCGCAAGCACCTCAAGCACGGCGGACTGGTCGGCCACGGGCGCGTTCTCCGGAAAATCGAGGGCGATCCGGGGCGTGCCGGGCACGGACGCCCGGACCGTCCACGAGAACGTGGCCCGCTGCCGGAACGCGAGCGCCGGCAGGGTTTGAACCGCGTCGCCCTCAACGAGCGACAGCCCGTCCGGGAGAACCAGGCGCGCCTCGACAGGTTCCGAGGCCGTGCCGCCGTCGTTCACGAAGTGGGCGGCGACGAGGCAATCGCGCTTCGCGCGGTTTACGCCGTTCTCAAATCCGAAATGGAGCACGCGGACGTCCGCGGGGCCCAGGGGTTTTTCGGTGATCTCGAGCGATTTCACCGCGAAACCGGACTCGGCCGCGGCCTCGATGCCGATCGCCACGATGGCGCCGCGCCAGGCGGATTCGCCCTGCAACTCGATGTCGCAGACCCGGAAATCGGCCGACGCGGGCACCTCGAAACTCAGCGCTTGCGACCCGAACCCGGCGGAATTGGCCCAGAACAGCGACGCCGTGGTGGCCACATCGGCTTTGAGCGTGAGCGAGACCCACCCCTTTTCCGCCACGTCCAGTTGAAGCGGCGGAGAAACCAGCGTGCGGCTTCCAGGCCACAGCCGCCAGGCCTCACCGCCGTCGTCGAAGTCCCAGCGGTACGTGTCTCCGGCCGGCGCGGCGCCTCCGGCCCAGTCGTAAACGCGGAGCCAGTCCACTTCGAAATGGGCGCCCTCATAGAGGTCGAGCCGGAATTGCCGCAGCGTGCCCTCGGCGTGCCAGAACGGGAGAATGACGATCTCCTGCCAGACCTCCGGCTGTTCCACCGTGAAACTCGTCACCTTCGACGGGTCGAACCCGCCATACTGGCCCTCCGTTTTGGCGGTCCAGAAAAGCTGCCCTTCCCCCGCCTTGCTGGCCCGGATGCGGAGCACCACGAACTGCGTCGGGCTGGTGGCGAGTTGCGCCCCGGAATACGTGAAGAACGGATCCCAGTCAATGGTGTCGCATGCCAGGATGCCGTTCTCGGCCAAGACATGGCTCATATGACTGTTGGCCCGCCAGGGCTGTACTTCCCCGGGCGAGTTGAACTCCCACGCCGCCACCGGCGCCTCCGGAATGCCCGACAACCCCATCGACAGAATCAGCATTGCGGTAAACACGGCAATTCCCCTCTCTCGGCTGCTGAGGCCGGATCTCCTCCCGGGCTGCGCGGCTCTGGTCCGCCGGGGGTCCCGGCCTCGATACTTTCTACAACGCCTTCAACTACCTTATCATGGTATGGAGACCCGCCGCATCCAAGACGATACGCCGGCGCACGCGGAACCCGCTGCATTCCGGCGTGGGGCGAAGCGCAGTCTAGCTGAATACTGCGCGGACGGCCAGCAGGGCCCGATTCGCGAGTCTGACACCGCACAGGGGTCTACGGCGGCATGGCATGATTCGGAGCGACAGGGGAAAGGAGGCGCACCGTGGGAAGTGGTATTCGTCAAGAAAGGAACGTTTCGCGGCGGGCATTTCTGCGCACAGCGGCGGCGCTCGGGGCCGTTCCCCTTGTGTCGCGGGCGGGCGAACGGCAAACGCGTCCGAACGTTCTGTTTATTGCGATCGACGACCTCAACGACTGGGTGGGCTGCCTCGGCGGCCATCCGGACGCGCGGACGCCCAACATCGACCGGCTTGCATCGCAGGGCGTGAACTTCACGCGCGCATACTGTTCGGCGCCGGCCTGCAATCCCTCACGCGCGAGCTTGTTGACGGGCAAGCGGCCCTCGACGTCGGGGGTATACCGAAACGATCAGCCCTGGCGGCCGGCCATGCCCGACGCGGTTACCCTGCCGCAGGATTTCATGGCGAACGGCTACCGGGTGTTGGGGTGCGGTAAGATCTTCCACGGCCGGTTTCCCGAGTCTACGTCGTGGCACGAGTACTTTGAGAGCCCGGGAAGCCCGGCGCCGCCGAACCTCCCGCTCAATGGGATCGAGAATGCGGGCCACTTTGATTGGGGTCCGCTGGACTGTCACGACGCGGACATGAGCGACTGGAAACTCGTGGACTGGGCCGAGAAGAAGCTCGCGCAAGCGTGGCGTGAACCGTTCTTTCTCGCGGTGGGGATCACGAAACCCCATCTGCCGTGGTACGTCCCCCGCAAGTATTTCGACCTGTTTCCGCCGGATAGGATTACGTTGCCAGAGGTCAATCCTGACGACTTGGACGATGTCCCCGAGGCCGGGCGCAAGATGGCCAAACCCGACGGGGACCACCGCAACGTCATCAGGACCGACAACTGGCGCCGCGCGGTTTCGGCCTATCTGGCGGCGGGGGCCTTTACGGACGCCTGTGTCGGGCGGCTGCTCGACGCCCTGAACACAACCCGTTACGCGGACAACACCATCATTGTGTTGTGGAGCGATCACGGATGGCATCTGGGCGAGAAACTGCACTGGCGCAAGTTCGCCCTGTGGGAAGAGGCTACGCGGAATCCGCTCGTGATGGTGGTTCCGGGTCTGACGAAATCAGATTCGGTGTGCGGGCGGACGGTCACGTTAATGGACATCTATCCCACCCTGGCCGAGCTGTGCGGCCTGGCGCCGCGCGAAGGCATCGAAGCGAGAAGCCTGACGCCCCTCCTGCGGGACCCGAATGCACCGTGGGACCGCCCTGCCTTGACTACCCACGGGCGCAACAACCATTCGCTGCGCACCGAGCGCTGGCGCTACATCCGCTACGAAGACGGCTCGGACGAGTTATACGACCACGACAGCGATCCCCTCGAATGGGTAAACCTCGCCGGGCGCGAAGAATATGTTGCGGTCAAACAGAACCTCGCGCGCTGGTTTCCCACAGTGAACGCGCCCGATGTGCCCAGTAGAAGACAGGCGGAATGAAGGTCCCCATGGAACCCGGAACCGCCACCTAATTGTCAGGCAGATTGAACAGCTCGACCTCGAATATCCGCGCCAGATCCCCCTCGGCCCCGCGGATCTCGAGCCGCACCCGGTCGGCTGTCACGGGGTCAAACCGCGCGTGCCAGTCGTGCCTGGTGTTGTTGGTCATCGCGGTTCCCGGGATGTCGCGCCAGACGCCATCTTCCAACACCTGCAACGCGAACGCTTCCACACATCCCTGAATGTCGAACGGTCCGGTGCGCCACCCCGACACGATCCGCACCGCGCTGATGGTTTGCGGGGTGTCCCAGCGGAAATCGACGGTGTGGGGAATGCCTTCGCGGGCGCTGCACCAGCGGCTGCTGCTGTTGTCGAGGTCGATGACCCCGTCATGGATGTGCGCCGGGGGATACTGAGCCGGGTCGAGCGTGCTCGATACCGCCACCGACGCGGCCAGGGCAAGATTGGGCCCGGCGGCGTCACGCCAGGGCGGCGGCTGGAGCGCCGCTTCCCGGGGCGGCTGGCCGACCCCCGCCAGCATCAGCGCCTGGAGTTCCCTCAGATGGTGCGCGTAGACACCACGGGGCGTGGTGTCATGTTTCCGGCACAGCGACGCGGCCATGCCGACCACCTCGCCCATCATGCCGCCCGTGCGCATGACGCGGATCGTGCCCAGCGCAACGTGCGTCACCGAGATGTTGCGCCCGGCCATGAACAGGTTTTCGATGTTGCGCGAATACAGGCACCGGTACGGGATCGGGTACGGTACGATCTCCTTCTGTTCGGCGATGGACCGGAATTCCCGCCCCGGAAACTGTTCCGCGTTTTTGGGCTCGGGATAATGCAGATCGATGGTCCAGGTGGTGGTCACGCACGCGTCTTCAAACTCGCGCCGGAACTCGATGTCCTGCTGCTGCAGGACAACGTCGCCCAGCAGACGGCGCGATTCCCGCTTTCCCGCCACATACGCCACCCAGTCGAGCTTGCGGTTGGCATACTGTTCCTTGTCCGCGCTGTGGTTCTTCAGGAACGCCCAGTTTCCGTAAATCACCCGCAGGGCATGGTCACGGATCTGCTCGATCTCCGTCACCTGGTTCTGGTTCATGCCGGTTTCCCAGTTCCAGTTGCCCGTCGTGACCTTCTGCGCCGTGTCTTCGGTGAACGCTTCCGCCCACGGGCACTCGGGGAACGGCGACGGCGCCTCCGTTTCCGCCGAATACCACATCACCGACGAGCCCATCGTCATGGCGTCGGGCTGCTCCGGGGCCAGCGCTTCACCGGTTTCGGCCCGGCTTTCGCGCCCCATGCGGTACTCCGCCCCCGCCAGGAACCCGACCGTTCCGTCGCCCGTGCAATCAGCGAACCACCGCGCCGGAAACCGCCATTCCTGCCCCGTGCGCGTGTCCTTCGCGAGCACCGCGGCGATGTTGTCGCCCGCCATCTCCGTCCGGTACGCGTGCATGTTGAGAAACAGGGCGAGCTTCGGCTCCGCCGTGGCCACGCCCAGTTTCTTCGCGTCATCGTAATTCTCCGGTGGGCGCGCATTGCCCGACATGCCCGAATCCAGTTCGCGCACCAGATTGCCCAGCGCCGGATACGGCGGCAGGTTGGTCTTGCCCTGAAGATGCACCCGCACCTCGGAACTGTTGTTGCCCCCCAGCACGGGCCGATCCTGCACCAGCGCCACATTCAAGCCGAGCCGGGCCGCCGATACCGCCGCACAGGTGCCCGCAACCCCGCCGCCCACCACGACCAGATCGAACCGGCCCGCGTCCTCCGGCCGTTCCGGCAGGACGAGCCGTTCCCGGCGGAACGCCTGCAACGCCTCGCCATCATCGGGCGGGACAAACGCCGAGTCCTTCGTGAACAGCAGTGCGTCACACCGCCCTTCAAAACCCGTCAGGTCGCGCAACGCCAGCCGCACGGTCGTCCCGGCGATTTCCACCGTGCCCCCATCCTGCCAGTGCCAGGCCGCGCCTTCCGTCCCGAAAACCGTGTCCAGCGGCACGCCATCGACCAATACCCGGAACCGGCCGGGCGCGCCCGAAGCGCCAAACGACGCCACCCAGTCGCGCGTCCGCACCCATACACGGTATCCGCCCGGTTCGGGGAACGGGACGCCCGTGGCGGCGTCCCCGACCGGCTCGCCCAGGCCGTGCGCGAGCAGATACGGCGACCCCATCTGGTCCATCGACTGCTGATCGACCACCCAGCCGCCCGGTTCCGCAAAGCTCTCCGCCTCGACAAAGACCGTCTGGCCCCACGCGGACGCCGCAAACGCGGCTACAAGAAGAATTGCCCCTGAGATTCGCACGGCGTGCTCCCTCGCGTTGTACAGCAGCAAAAAACCCTGAAACGCATGGTAGCGGGGCCCGCGCCGCCTTCGCAAGTGAACCGCCCGCGGCAAATTTGAATTCACCGTCCGCCGTATGGTATACATTTCTGGCTGTCGCGCGACACCGCTTACGCGGCTGTCGCGCATTCGTTCGTTCGATACTCGGCGACCCCATCGTCTAGTCTGGCCTAGGACACCAGCCTTTCACGCTGGCGACACGGGTTCAAATCCCGTTGGGGTCGCCATTATAA
>JAAYAQ010000173.1 GCA_012719295.1 Candidatus Hydrogenedentota bacterium
CGCGGCGCCATGAAAAGCCCGCTGAAGGCCGCGTAGCAGCCGAGAATCCCCGCCACGAACAGCGCGTACCACAGTCCCACATTGCGGTACCAGGGCGAGCCCAGGTCCTTGAACGCCGTCAGGGTCCGCCAGTTGATGGTCACCTCGTCCGTGATCTTCTCCGGAGGCGGGGGCGGCGTGACCAGGCTCAGAAACACCAGCAATACGACGCAGAACCCCCAGTTGTACACCGAGCGCAACGTAAACGCGGTTCCGCTTTCAAGCCAGTACCTGAACACCACGAACTCCAGGAAAAAACCGAAGGCGATCCCCGCCGGGATGGTGATCGTTGCCGCGACCGGCGTCGCCCGTTTCCACAGGATGCCGATCAGAAACACGGCCGCGAATGGCGGTGCGAAGTAGGCGTAGAGGTTCTGGATGTAGTAAAACACCCCCTGCCCAAGCCATCCGATGAACGGTGCGATCGCCATTGCAAGCACCAGCACCGCCGCGCTGGTCCACTTGCCCATTCTTACCAGCGTCTCCTCTGAAGCCGCCGGATTGATGAACTTGTGATGGATATCCAGCGTGATGATGGTCGATGTCGAGTTGAGCACGGAATCGATGGTCGATTGAATCGCCCCGAAAAGCGCCGCCAGCAGCAGGCCCCGCATGCCCGTGTGCAGCAGTCTCGCCACCAGCACGGCATAGGTCTGGTCCACCTGTTGCGCATCGGTGAGCCCGGGTTCCATGGCGAAATAAATCAATCCCGGAATTACCACGATCAGCGGCATGAAGATCTTCATGAAACCCGCGAAGAGGATGCCCATCCGCGCGTGCCAGTCGTTCTTTGCCGCGAATACGCGCTGAATCATGAACTGGTTGATGCAGTTGTACCAGATGCTCACCGACAGCCAGCTCAGCACGACGCCCTGCCACGGCACCAGCTTGTGTGACAACGGTTGAAAAACCTGCAGGCGGTTGTAGTGGTCCTGCCCGACAATCTCCTGCGCCGCCCCGTCAATGGCGGCTTTCCATGCGGCCCCATCGCCCAGGTTGCGCGCGATCATGGTGTCCCAGCCCGCCAGAAGGCCCTCGCCGTTACCCAGGTGCCGGAGTCCCAGGACCGTCACCAGGATGCCGCCGATGACCATGACGACCACCTGGAACACGTCGGTCCACGCGACCGACCGCAGGCCGCCGTAAATGGCGTAGCTCCCCGCCACCACGCCCATGCCCACGACGGCCAGCGCCAGCGTCGACACGTCCATCCCCGCGATGGCGACCGTGTCGGGCCATGCGAATACGGCTTTCAACCCTATCGCCGAGGCATACAGCACCGCCGCCAGAAACGCCGTGATGTTCGCCACCACCGTCAGCACGGCGAACAAGAGACGGCATGCGCTGTTGTATCGCCGTTCGAGAAACTCCGGCGCCGTAAACACCCGGCTGCTTAAGAGAAAAGGGATGAAAAACCACACCAGTACCGAGAACGCGAAAATGTTGCCCCATTCCCACTGCGCCACACAGATGCCGTAGGTGTAAGCGGCCGCGATCATCCCGATGAAATGCTCGGTCGAAATGTTCGAGCCGATAAACGACGCCCCCACCACATACCACGGCAGGCTGCGCCCGGCCAGAAAATAGTCCTCCGAGGACCGCTTCTCCGTTTTCCCGACCGCGAATCCCAGCACCACAAGCACCACGAAATAGCCAACAATGACGAAAAGGTCGAGATTCGAGAGACCGGACATGCGCAAACCTTTCTGCGTGTCGCGTCTGCGGCGTCGCCGCTACCGTACCGTGAACCGACCCGGTGTTCCAACGAGCTTGTGCACGGCTTCCGCGAAAGCGAACTCACTCTGCGCGGCGGTTGCGTCGAGCGGCGCGTTCCCGTATCCGACCGCCTCAACAATCGTCACTGACGACGGCGCAGCCAGCGCGGCGGCCTGCGCCACATCCGCCACCTTCAAAATGTTCGGTACACACAGCCACAACGGTTGCGGCTGGTCGTTCTCAATGAAAAACCGGTAACTCGCCAGCGGCCGCACCGCCTCGACCTCTTCAAACCCATCGCCCAGCGCCGCCGCGTACAGCGCCAGCACCGCGGACGGGCCCAGCCCCACACAGCGGAGCCGGTCCGCCGCGACATCGGAGCGCGTGGCGAGGTACCGCCCCGCCTGGAGCACGTCCCACACCCGCTGCGCGAACAAGGACCTTCCCAGATGAACTCCGTTGCTCACAATCTGGTTCTGCGGGTATTTCCCGATGGTTTCACCCATGCCCCGCGTGTCGAGCGCAAGTACGCACCAGCCCTCCTCGAGCAGCTTCTGCGCCCGCACGTCGCCCCGCACTTCCTGTTTGTCGCTTTCCCCCAGGAAGATCGCGGCCGGCGCTTGCCCTTCCGCCGTGGCCGAGCGCAACAGCAGCGCGGCCACCGTCATGCCCGGCTCGGTGGTTATCGCAAGCGTTTCGACACGGAGTCCGTTCCACTCAAACGTATCCAGCGTACGGGCCTCCGGGGCAACGTCGGCAGGCCGCCCCCCGAACACGTCCCAGAGGGCCTCGCGCATCGTGCCCGCCTGCTGCGTCCATCCCGCCTCGTCGGTGGGCGGGGTACTGCAGGCCGCCCGCAGCGCTTCCGCGCGCTTCCGGTTCAACGTGACTACCGTTTCCGAATCCGCCGGAATCTGGTTGCCGTCAAAACACAGCATATCGGGCGATTTCGGGTCTTCGACCTCGAAGGAATCTTCTTTGATGGGGCGGCCATCGCCCTGGCCAAGCAGCCATTTGCCCATCCATCCGTATCCCGCTTCCCGGAGCGGATCCGACCAGCCGTGCCCCAGGGGCACATCGATGTTCACCATCCGGTCCGCCGCCCCATACATCCGGTAAATGCGGCGCGCGCGTTCGCAGGTCCGCCGCACTCCGTCGATCGGGAATATCTTATCCTCGGCCCCGCTGCCCGATAGGAAGGGCCGCGGCGTGTTCAACGCGAGGATCTCGAATTCCTCCATGTGATTCAGAATGCCCGGAAGGTGGTTGCAGATGCAGTGATTGCCCCCGTCCCGAATCCAGTCCTCGTACGAGCAGACGAAACAGAACGAGGCCGCCGCGGCAAGCCGCTCCTCCAACGGCATGGTGTAAAACGTGTTTTCACCCCCGCCCGAATTGCCCGTGAGCCCCAGCCGCGCAGGATCGACGTCCGGACGCGTCAGCAGGTAATCCACCGCCCGTATCGTGTCCCATACGATCATGCCCTCGTTGGTCTCCCCGACCAGCAGCGAACCGTACCCCATGGTATGGTCAAATCCCGGCAGCTTGCGTTCCCCCTGGCCTATCGGGTCGTACCCCAGCACGATGCAGCCCATCCGGACTAACCCGATCTGCGCACGCATGTACAGGCCGTAGTTTTTGCCTTCCTCCATCGCATGCCCCGGCACCACGACCACGGCCGGCGCCGGAAACGACGCGTTCCGGGGTAGGTAAACGTTCGCCGTCACCAGGAAGTTCGGCCGGCTCTCGAACACCACATTCTCGACGACATAGTCCGCGCGCTCCGCCCGTCCCGTCACCCGCGTGTTCAACGGCGTCTTCTCCGGCATCGGGTCCAGCCCGAGCGCGTTCGCCAGCGCGCGTTTCAGGCCCGGCGCGCGCTCTTCCCACGCCGCCTGGTCTCTCGGGTCCTTGCGCAGCTGCGCCTGCGCGCAACACGCCTCAATCATGAACCGCAGCGCATCGGCCTCTTCCGGAACCTCGCCGCCGAACACCTCCCAGCGCCGGTCCGCCGCACTGGGATCCGCATTCCGGTCGTTCGTAAGCATCACCGCATCCGCCGATTCGAACCCGTCGTCCGCGTCCCTGATTTCCACGACTGCGTCTCCCGGTTGCAGATCGATTTCTCCGGCCTTTTCCCACATCCAGCGCCGCTCCTGGCCCGTGTGGGTCGTCTCCAGCGGCGTGCCGTTTACGTGCACTCGAAGCGCCCGCTTCGAATTCTCCGACGTGTAGGCCCGCACCCACACCGCATACCGGCCTGCCTCCACAATGGCCGCTTTGCCGGTCATCACGGTGTCCGCGACGTTCGGATTGGCGTTCGACGTGCAAAATCCCGTCCCCAGATAGCCCTGGATGTTTGTCTGCCGCCGCCACGGACCTTCGAAATCCTCTACCTGCAGCAGCACCTCCGCACTGAATGCCGCCGCCGACGCACACGCCATTGCCAGACAAAGAAACGCCGTTCTCCGGCCCCAATCCACAACCATTCTTCCCACTCCTGTTTTCGAGGCTCAACCAGACAAACCGCCGCTCATGGTAGCCTTTTCCCCCGCAGTGAGCAAAACGCCCGGCCGAAGGCGGCCCACCGATCCGGCTATCAGCCCCATGAGACCGATGGGAATAATGGGACCTATGAGACCTATAGGACCGATAAGCCCCATAAGACCTCTGCCCGCCTTCTCCACTTGAAAACCGCCCCCGAAAATCCGGATAATCAACCCACTACCGCCTTGAAGCGCCCGTCGGCGCATTTCTATAGACCCGGACACACGACGCAAGGATAGTTTTTGTTATGAGCGACCATGCATTCGAGCCGGTACCGTCCCAGTTCAATTTCTCCGAAGCCGAGAAAGACGTTATCCGGTTCTGGAAAGAACACCGCATTTACCAGAAAAGCCTGGAGGCGCGCATCGGGGCGCCCGAATTCGTGTTCTACGAAGGGCCGCCTACCGCCAACGGCATGCCCCATCCGGGCCATTGCCTCACCCGCACCATCAAGGACATCTTCCCCCGCTACAAGACCATGACCGGCCACTATTGCGAGCGCAAGGCCGGATGGGACACCCACGGCCTCCCGGTCGAGATCGAGGTCTGCAAGGAACTCGGCATCATCGACGGCGGCAAGGCGGCCATCGAGGAATATGGCGTCGAACGCTTCAACCGCACCTGCATCGAATCGGTCTTCCGTTATCAGCGCGAATGGGAGGAACTCACCGATCGCATCGGGTTCTGGGTCGACCTCGAACAGGCCTACGTGACCTATCACCAGAGCTACGTCGAAAGCGTCTGGTGGGCGCTGAAGCAGCTCTTCGACAAGGACCTCCTCTACCAGGGGCACAAGGTCGTCTGGTGGTGGGCCCAGGGCGGCACCGCGCTCTCGGCCGGCGAAGTCGGCGAAGGCTACCGCGACACCGACGACCCCGCCATCACCGTCCGCCTGCGCCTTCCCAAGGCCACCCGGAAAGCGCTGGGCCTCGACAACCCCAACGCCAGCCTGCTGATCTGGACCACCACCCCGTGGACCCTCTCGAGCAACTGCGCCGCGGCCGTCGGGCCGGATATCGAATACGCCGTCGTCAGCCATACCACGGATGCCGGGGAGGAACTCCTCATCCTGGCCCTGCCTCTCGTCGAACGGTACTTCGGCGAACACGCCAACGTCGTCAAGATATTCAAGGCCTCCAACCTCATCGGACTCAAATACGAGCCCCTCTTCAATTACGGAACGCCCACCACGGTCGACGGCAGCCGCGAGGCCGGCAAGTACTGGGAAGTCATCCCGGGCGATTTTGTGGATCTCGAAACCGGCACCGGCATCGTCCACGTCGCCCCCGCGTTCGGCGAGGACGACTACCGCGTCTGCCAGGAACAGGGCATCGGCTTTCTGTGCTACGTCAAGCCCGACGGCACCTTCGACGAACGCGTCACCGATGTCGATCCGTATGACCAAACCCCCTTTGCCGGGCAGTTCTGCAAGGACGCCGACAAAGGCATTACCCGGCTCCTCAAGGAAAACGGCGCGATCATCAAACACGAGCAGTACCGCCACGCCTACCCCTTCTGCCCGCGCGCCGAAGACGATCCCCTGATCCAGTACGCGCGCCGGAGCTGGTTCATCCGCACCTCGCAGTACCGCGACGAGTTCCTCGCCAACAACAGGCGCATCTACTGGCAGCCCGAACACATCCGCGACGGCCGTTTCGGCAACTTCCTCGAAAACAACGTCGATTGGGCCATCTCGCGCGAACGGTACTGGGGCACCCCGCTTCCCGTCTGGGTCTGCGAAACAACCGGCTACATGGAAGCCGTCGGCTCCTATGCCGAACTGATGGCCAAGCCCGATATACAGGGCGTCGACGTGTGGGAACAGGCCAAAGCCGCCAATCCCAGCCTCGTCGACCACCTCAAAATCCACAAACCTTACATTGACGCGATCACCTACCAGAGCCCGAAAGACCCCGCCGCGCGCATGCGCCGCGTGCCGGAAGTCATCGACGTCTGGTTCGACGCGGGCTGCATGCCGTTCGCCCAATGGGGCTATCCCCATCTTCCCGGCAGCGAAGAACAGTTTGCCCGGCGGTTCCCGGCCGACTTCATCAGCGAGGCCATCGACCAGACCCGCGGCTGGTTCAACGCCCTCCTCGTCATCAGCACCATTGTTCACGGCAGGGAGAAGGCCGATTACCCCCATCCGTTCAAAAGCTGCATCTGTCTCGGCCACATCATGGGCGAAGACGGCCTGAAACTCTCCAAACGGCTCAAAAACTACCAGGAACCCAGGCTGCTCTTCGATAAATACAGCGCCGACGCGCTCCGGTGGAGCTTCTTTGCCAAGAACCCGCCCACCAGTACGGGCCGCCTGTCCGAGCGCAACGTCGAAGAGGCCCAGCGCGAACTGCTTATCCGCTGGTACAACGTCTACAGCTTCTTTGTCATCTACGCCAACCTCGACGGCTTCGACCCGTCAACGGCCCCCGCGGCCTTTCTCGAACGCATGGGTCTCGACCCCGCCAACGCGTCCGGCGACGGGGGAGCGGCGCCGTACCGGCCCCGCGACGAACGCGCCGAACTCGACCGCTGGATCCTCCATGAGCTCGACCGTACCATCCTCGATGTCCGGGAGGCCATGGAAGCCTACGGCTGTAACCCCGCCGCGCGAAGCATTCAGGCCTTCGTCGAGAGTCTCTCCAACTGGTATGTGCGCCGCAGCCGCGAACAGTTCTGGGCCAGCGGATGGACCGCCGAAAAGGCCGATGCCTACTGGACCCTCTACGAGTGCCTCTTGACGCTTGCCCAGCTGGCCGCGCCGTTCGTGCCGTTCTTCTCGGAGGTCACGTGGCGCAATCTGCGCCAACCCTTGCCCGGCGCCCCCGAAAGCGTGCATCTCACCGCCTATCCCGACGCCGTACGGGCCGGCATCGATACACGCCTTCTCGACGAGATGGCCGCCGCCCGCGAAGCCGTCACGCTCGGGCTCAGCGCCCGCCGTACCGCCAACATCAAGGTCCGCCAGCCCCTGGGCCTCTGCGAACTCGTCCTCAACAGCGATGAACTGCGCTGCGGGCTCGAAAAGCACATCGAGCTCATCAAGAGCGAACTAAACGTGAAGGAAGTCGCGTTTACCGACAATCCCGACGCCTACGTCTCGTTCGAGCTCAAACCCAACTTCAAACGGCTCGGGCCACGGCTCGGAAAGAAGGTCAAATCCGTCGGTAAAGCCCTCGCACAGGGCGACACCGCGGCCATGTGCGCGCAACTCCAGGACGGCGCGCTCGTCCTCGACCTCGACGGCGAGACCGTCGAACTCGCCGGAGACGAGGTCGAGGTGCGTCTCACCCCGAAAGACGGCTTCGCCGCCGCGCAGGGCCGCCACATGGTCGCCGTCATCTCCACCGAGATCACCGAAGAGCTCCGGCAGGAAGGCTGGGTCCGCGAGTTCATCCGCTGCGTGCAGGACATTCGAAAGGACCAGGGCCTCGCCTACGACGCGCGCGTCACGGTGGCGGTCACGACGGACAGCGACGCGCTGGCCGCGGTCCTGGCGGCGTTCAAAGACAAAATCGCGGGCGAGGTCCTCGCTGACGCGGTCACGATCGACCGCGGCGCTTCCGGCGATGGCAGGCAAATCGAGATCGACGATTTCCCGGCGGCCGTCTCGGTCAGCCCAACGCAGGATACGTGACAGACGACGCCGCCCCGCCACGGCTCACCGTTCGCTGGCCCGCAGGATTGCCTCGTTCAGAGTCGGCCAGGCGGGCACGTCCACAACGTCCATCCGATCCGCCGCCGGGCGCCGCGCTCCCTCAGGGGCCTCCCGGCGCAAGCAGGTTGAACGGCCACCACGGCAGGTTCCGGAGCACTGCGAACACGGTCAGCGCGGCGGCAAGCGCGTACAGCGCCCACGCCGAACGCGGCCGCAGCGCGGGAAGCGACTCCATGCCCACAAGCCGCAACCCCCAGTTCACGTACTGCCACACCAGCCACGGCGCGATAAGCACGAAAAACGGATTGCACCGGAACGCCGCGGCAACGTTGACATGTAGCAGCTGATACAACGCCCGGCTGGAGCCGCAGCCCGGACAGTACAGCCCTGTCAACCGGTAGAATCCACACACCGGCCCGTACGCCGAGGCCCCCGGCGGAAAAACGAGGAGAAAGACGCACGCTGCCACGGCGCCCGCCCCCGTCACTACCCACAGCACCGGCTCGTGCGGTTTGTGGTGTATGCTCAAGAACTGCGATGCCCTTTACATCTGCGCGCCGGAGCTGGCCATCACGGCCAGCGCCTGAACAATGATAACTATCAGATTGACCAGCAGGCCAATCCCGAAACCGATCCAGCAGAACATCTTCGCCTTATTGGCCGCGTCCTGGGCCCCGGCAATGTCGCCCGCCTGCAACTTCCCGTTTACCTGTGCGGCGAACACGATGGCCGCAATGCCAAAAGGCAGACAGCAGCAGATCGTCACCACGATCGATTCGACCAGGTAGTTTTTCATTTTCATCGGTGGCGATACGGGCCGTGCTTGTGCCCGCATCGGCGCCCCGCACTCCGGGCACTGCATCGAATCATCGGGGACCGTCGCGCCACATGCATTACAGTACATCGTGCCTTCCCTCCACAGATCTGAGACGTTGCTCCCCATCGATCAGGGGGCTCACCCCCGCGGGCGCTCCCCGAAACTCCGCCCATACTAGAACGCGGCCAGTTCGCGGTCAAGCAATTTCACCCCGGCCACGTGCCATTGCCGTCTCTGGTCTTCCGCTCGCCTCCCGGCATCTTCGGTCCATTTCCTGTTGACATCGCCGGCGCCGCGGTGGCATCGTGTAGTCGTTCTGAGGCCCGGCGTAACTGGCGATGCAACGTGGAACGGACCACGGGGAAACGTCGGGCCGCGAATCCTGCCGCGCGCCTGGGCAAACGTACCGGTGAAATGTACTGGAACGTTTCTAACTCCGAGGGTCTCCACAGGAGGCATCGCATGCGGCAAACGCCCTTACTCGATCAGCACAAGGCACTTGGCGGCAAGGTTATCGATTTCAGCGGCTGGGCCCTGCCCGTCCAGTACGCCGGCATCCTTCACGAACACGCGCATACTCGCGCCAACGCGTCCGTCTTCGACTGTTCCCACATGGGCGAGTTCCGCATCAAGGGCCGGAAGGCCATCGACGCGTACGATGCCCTGATCACGTCCGATACCGATCGCATCAAGCCCGGACGCGCCCGTTATGGCGCCTTGCTCAACGACGACGGCGGCTATATCGACGACCTCATCACCATGCGGATTGACGAGGACGAGCTCTTCGTGGTCACCAACGCGGGGCCGCTCGACCGGGTCGCTGCATTGTTCGCTGGGAATGTGCCCGGGCTGGCCGACGAATCCGCCGATACGGCCAAGATCGACATCCAGGGGCCCCTCAGCCGAGACATCCTTGTGTCCATCGGCCTGACTACCGCCGCGGAACTCCGCTATTTCGCGCTCGCGCGGGCGCAATGGGCCGGGTACCCGGTGCTCGTTTCCCGAACCGGCTACACCGGCGAACTGGGCTATGAACTCTACATGCCCAACGCAGCCGCCGTCCCGCTCTGGCAAAAACTCCTCGAGCATCCCGGTGTGGCGCCCGCGGGCCTCGGCGCGCGCGACACCCTCCGCCTGGAAATGGGCTACCTGCTATCGGGCCAGGATTTCGATGCATCGCGCACGCCGCTCGAAGCCCGTCAGGACGCCTTCATCGATTGGCACAAGCCCTTCACGGGCCGCGCCGCGCTGGAAAATCAGCGGGCCGCCGGCGGATACTCCGTGTTGGCGCCGGTCCAAACGGATTCCCGGAGCGCGCCGCGTCACGGCTTCGAGGTCTACCGCGACGAAGACGCCGTAGGGGGCGTCACGAGCGGAAGCTATGGGCCCTCCGTCGAACGGGGCATCGGACTGGCCTATCTGCCGCCCGAGCTGGCCGTACCCGGCGCCGTGCTGGCCGCGGGACCGCGCCGAATCGCCATAGAAGTCACGGAACTGCCGTTCTACAAGGCGGGAACGTGCAGGAATTAAGGAGAGAGCCACCATGAATTTCCCCGAAGGACTCAAGTACACGCGCGAACACGAGTGGAT
Source organism: Candidatus Hydrogenedentota bacterium (assembly GCA_012719295.1). Classification (GTDB taxonomy): domain Bacteria; phylum Hydrogenedentota; class Hydrogenedentia; order Hydrogenedentales; family SLHB01; genus UBA2224. The sequence continues at coordinate 10,368 of JAAYAQ010000173.1, forward strand.
CCGCGACGATGGCGGCGACGTCTACACCGTCGGCATTACCGAACATGCCGCGGAACAGTTGGGCGATGTGACCTACGTCGAATTGCCCGAGCCCGGTCTGGTGCTGGACCAGGGACAGCCCGCCGGCGCCGTCGAATCGGTCAAGGCGGCCAGCGACGTCTATGCCCCCATCGGCGGACACGTCAGCGAGATTAACCAGGAGCTGGAACGCCGCCCTGAACTCGTGAACACCAGTCCCTACAACGACGGCTGGTTCTTCAAAATCGCCGAGGGCAATCTGCGCGAGTTCGACACGCTCATGAGCTCCACCGAGTACACCCGCTTCGTGGAGGACCTCGACGAATGAGTTTTGTTCCAGTCACGCCCGTGGAACAGGCCGAAATGCTCGCCACCATCGGCCTCACGAAAATCGAGGCGCTGTTTCAGCACATCCCCGAGTCCCTCCGCGCAACATCGTGGGACGTGCCCCCCGGCCAGTCCGAGATGGCCGTGCGGGCGCGGCTCGCCCAACTGGCCGGTCACGGCGACGGGACCCGCATCTGCTTTCTCGGCGGCGGCTACTATGATCATTTCGTGCCGGCCGCCGTCGATGCGCTCGCGTCCCGCGGGGAATTCGCCACCGCCTACACCCCCTACCAGCCCGAAGCCGCACAGGGCACCCTTCAGAGCATCTACGAATACCAGTCCGCCGTCTGTCGGCTGACCGGCATGGATTTCGCCAATGCCTCGCTCTATGACGGCGGCACGGCGGTCTTCGAGGCCGCCACGATGGCGGTCCGGCTTACGCGGCGCCAACACATCGTCTGCCACGACTCGCTCAACCCCCTCTACCGCGAGATTCTGGAAACGCACACCGCCAATCTCGGGCTGGAGTTGCTCGACGGCGATGACCCGGCCGGCGCGGCCTGCGTCATCGTCCAGAACCCGGCCTTTCTGGGCGATGTCCGCGATTTCGCGCCGCTCGCCCAGCGCTGTCACGAGGCCGGGGCGCTGCTGATCATGTCGTTCTATCCGTTGTCGCTGGGACTGTTGAAAACGCCGGGGGCCATGGGCGCGGACATCGCAGTCGCCGAGGGGCAGAGCCTGGGCGTGCCGCTGAGCTTTGGCGGTCCCTACCTCGGTATCCTCACCACCCGCAAGGAGCATGTGCGCCGCATGCCGGGCCGCCTGGCCGCCGCCACCGAAGACGCGCAGGGCCGGCGCGGATTCGTCTTGACCCTCCAGGCCCGCGAACAGCACATCCGCCGCGAAAAAGCCATGTCCAACATCTGTTCGAATGAAGCCCTCATCGCCCTCCGGGCGCTGATCTACCTGTGCCTGCTCGGCAAGGAGGGCCTTCGCGAGGCGGCCGCCCACTGCCATGCCAAGGCGGAGTTCCTCAAACGGCGGCTCAGCTTCGCCCGGCTGCTCAACCCGGGGCCCACATTCAACGAATTCGCGATTCGCCTCCCCCGAAAGGCGCAGGAGGTCTGCGCTGCGCTCGCTGAACAGGGCTATCTTGCCGGACTGCCCCTCAGCGCCGTCGGAAGGGGGGAGGAGACCGATCTCCTCGTCGCTGTCACGGAACAACGCACGCGCGCCCAGCTCGACGCCTTCGCCGAGGCGCTGGCCCGCGCGTGCCGCTAGGCATCGCCATACACGGAGCCAGGAAATGGAACTGATTTTCGAAAAGTCGCGGCCCGGCCGCCGGGCCGTCGTGTTTGACCCGCTGGACGTTCCGGAGGCCACGCTTCCGCCCGCATTGTGCCGCGAGGAACCCGCCGCCCTTCCCGAGGTCGGCGAACTGGATGTCGTGCGGCATTTCTCGCGCCTGTCCCAGCGCAATTTCGGCATCGATACCCACTTCTACCCGCTCGGGTCCTGCACCATGAAATACAACCCGAAAATGGCCGAAGCGGTGGCCGCGCACCCGGGGTTTCTGGCGCTGCATCCCCACCTGGCCTCCGCGCCGGCCATGTGGCCGTTGTGCCAGGGCGCGTTCGAACTGATCTTCGAGCTCGAGCGGTTGCTGGCCGGGATCGCGGGCATGCGCCAGGTCAGCCTCCAGCCCATCGCCGGCGCCCATGGCGAGTTGACCGGAACCCTCATGATTGCCGCCTACCATCGCGAGAAGGGCAATGCCAGGGACACCATCCTGATCCCTGACTCCGCCCACGGCACGAACCCCGCCAGCGCGGCCATCGCCGGATTCAAGGTCGTCGAAGTGCCCTCGCTCCCCGACGGGACCCTGGACCCTGAGGCCTTCAGGAAGGCCCTCAATGAATCCGTCGCGGGCGTCATGATGACCTGCCCCAATACCCACGGCCTGTTTGAGCCGCGCGTTCGCGAGATTGCCCAAATGGCCCACGAAACCGACGCCCTCATGTATTACGACGGGGCCAACCTCAACGCCATCATCGGCGAATGCCGCCCCGGCGATCTCGGGTTCGACGTCATGCATTTCAACCTGCACAAGACCTTCGCGACGCCACACGGCATGGGCGGCCCGGGTTCGGGTCCCGTGGGTGTCGGCGAGCGCCTGGAAGCATTCCTGCCCGGCCCGCGCGTGGTGCGCGACGGGAACGCCTTCGGCCTGGCCTCTCCTCCCAGGTCGATCGGCAGGATTTCCGCGTTCTTCGGCAACTTTCTGATCGCCGTTCGCGCCTATGCCTACATCCTTCACCTGGGCGGAGACGGACTGCGCCAGGTCGCCCACAACGCGGTCCTCAACGCGAATTACGTCTACGCCCGGCTCAAAGACCTCTTCGAACCCGCTTTCGACGGCCCGTTCATGCACGAATGCGTCTTCTCCGCCGCCCCCCTGGCAAAGCACGGCGTCCATGCGCTCGATATTGCCAAGGCACTGCTCGACCGCGGGTTCCATGCCCCCACCGTCTATTTCCCGCTCACCGTCAAGGAAAGTCTGATGATCGAGCCGACGGAAACCGAATCCAAAGAGACGCTCGACGCCTTCTGCGACGCCATGGCCGAAATCGCCCGCCTGGCCGCCCGCGAGCCGGAGACCCTCCATGCCGCGCCCGTCACCCTTCCCGTCGGCCGCCTCGACGAAGTCCGCGCCGCGCGCGAACTCAACTGCAGGGTATAGGCTCCCCATGCGCGTGCTTGACCTCTCGTTCCACGAGCCGGCCGTGAATCTGGCCCTGGACGAAGTCCTGCTCGACTCCGCCGAGCGGGGGAGAGCGGGGGAGTGCCTGCGGTTCTGGGAATGCCCCGTCCCCTTCGTCGTGCTGGGGGTCTCCCAGAAAGTCCAGGAGGAGGTCTGCGAAGACGCCTGCCAAAGGGATGGCGTTCCCATCCTAAGACGTTGTTCCGCAGGAGGATGCGTCCTTCAGGGCCCCGGTTCTCTGAACTTCAGCCTCGTGCTTTCTTACGAGCGCGGACCCGCGCTTCGAAATATCCGCGAATCCTACTGCTACATCCTGTGCAGGATTCGCGAGCGCCTCGCGACGCGCGGCGTCCGGGCCTCCCTGGAAGGCATTGCCGACCTCGCGGTCGATGGCCGAAAAGTCTCGGGCAATGCTCAAAAACGCAGGAAGTCCTTTGTGCTCCATCACGGAACCGTTCTCTACCGCGTCGACGCGCTGGCCATGGGCCGCTATCTCAAAGAACCCCGGGACCGCCCGGCCTACCGGGGCAACCGGCCGCACGAATCGTTTGTCTCCGTCCTCCCGCTGGGTTCGGATGAGCTCCGCCGGGCCGTCCGCGAGGCGTTTGACGCGCCGGAAGTGACCGTGGAACCCCTGCCGGACGAACTCGCCGAGGCCCGCATGCTCGCACAGGAGAAGTATCTCAACCCGGCATGGACCCTGCGACGCTGACCGGTATCCCGCCAACAGCCCCCAAAAACCTTCTCACACCCGGGCTTAGGCAGGGTATACTGTTGACAATTCGCAGCAAGTCGCCTATTGTGCTACAATTAAAGCGGGTTCCAGACGCTGGAACGTCTCGTGGTTCAGGGGAGCTCAACCGGTGACCCGACCGTTTGTCGGCTTCAACCGGTTGTGGCACAAAATACAGCACTGACAGGACACGTTGTTGTAGCATGATGTTCACTGGAGCCAAGATCTGGCCATTGTTCATCGCAGCGGGCTCGGCGGCGACCGCCGCGGGCGTGTCTGTATGGGCCGCGTACGGGCCCTATGGCTTCACTCTCGACAGTCCCCGGATTGTCGCTGCCCAGGCTGAGGCCAGCGCATCCGCGCCCGAACCGTCCCGTTTGGCCGGCGCCGTGCCGGCCCTGGCGCCGGAACGCATGGAGAGCGCCGTTCCTATCGCATCCACGTCCTCAGCATTGCCGCTGTGTGCGGCCATCCGCTACGCCCTCGCGTACCAGGAAAACCGCGCCGATGACGTCATCAGCATGACCCACTGGATGCAGGAATGCCTCAAGCGCGTTCGGCGCGGGTCCGATGATTCCGCCGGCCTCGCCGCTGTTCGCGAGCAATTGCGCCGCAGCATCGTGAGCCGGACGCTGGAAGGAAACCGGCTGCGTCCCGAAGGCGTGGAAGACAAATACATTTTCGCGCCCGGC
>JAAYAQ010000174.1 GCA_012719295.1 Candidatus Hydrogenedentota bacterium
ACCGCAAAACCAGACGCGGCTCGTGTCGTTTCTATCAGAGCATACGCTGGATATCAAACTGTGAAGATGAATTGTACCTGATACTTTGCTCATAATCCCGGAGAACCGGCTTGACTCACACCGTGATGGGCCAACGGCGGAAAAACGGGGAACTCGGATCGTGGCAATCCATACTCAACCGAAGACGGACGTAGAAAGGAACGGCCGGATTCTGGCTTCTGCGCCGAGTAGTCTCCTTGCTCTTATCGGCTTCGTCGCCCTGTGCCCGCTCCTTGCCGTGGCGCAGGTGGTACGGCAGGATGAAGCCGGGGTGGCGGCGGTCGAGCGGGCCAACCAAACGTTGGCGGCGGCGCACGCGTTTGAGAATCTCGAAGCCGGGGAAGGCGACTGGCGGGTCGAGAACGGCGCGCTGGTGCAGGCGGACGCATCGGCGCCGTATGCGCGGACGTTCATTCAGGGGCCGCGCTGGGTGGATTGCGTCATCAAGGCGAAGGTGCGGGTGGATAATGCAGGGGCAGACGCAGCGTCGCCGGGTGCGCGGCTGATCGTGCGCGGCGACGAAACAACGGACACGTTCATCACCGTGGGTCTATGGGCAGGCAGCCGCGAAGTGCGCATCGAACGATCGCGCGGACTGGCCTTCGAGACCATGAAGAGCGACCATTTCGGCACTCCGGCGGTCGCGCCGTTTCCGGTGGAACGGGGCACGACGTACGCAATGACCGTCGTCACCGACCATGGGACGATCTACTGCTACATTGACGGCGTGTTTGTGGTGCTGGCGCAAGAGGAGGATTTCACCATTCAGCCGGCCGGGCGCGTGGGGTTCTTTACGAACGCGGCCGCCGGTACGTTCAGCGACGTGTCCGTCACAGGGATCAAGGGCGTGACGTCGTCGCCCGTCTCGCCGTATGCGGGAAATCCGGTGAACCTGACGATCTATTCGCCCGCGGTGATCAAGGACGACCGGTTCCGGATGTGGGATTCGCTGCTGGGCCGGTATTGCGAGTCGGAAGACGGAATTACGTGGACCTGGCCGGCGGGCACGGAATCCGTCGTCAACCAGGGGAACACGGGCGATTGGCCGGGCGGCAACCAGTGCGGCGATCCCGACGTGCTGAAATGGGATGGCCAGTACTGGATTACGTTCTGGTCGACGTGCAACCGGCGCAACGGGGCCTTCGACGGCATGGGACTGAAACGTTCGCCGGATGGCATTCACTGGACCGCCGAACCGGCGAATCCGGTCTTTTACATGGGGCCTCTTGGCGACTGGGACGAGATGGTCGTGGGCGATCACGCCCTGATCCGCGACGGCGACCGCTTCAAGCTGTGGCACGTCGGCATCACCTGCGGGCAGCGGGGCTACCGGAACGAATTCGGGTATGCCGAAAGCCCCGACGGTATCCATTGGCGCAAGTGCCGCCTCAATCCGGTTCTGACTCAGGGCGCACCGGGTACGTGGGACGGCGGGTGGATCTACGCGGCGGGCGTCGTGAAGGTTGATGACGAGCAGTCCGATACGCACGTGTATGCGGGAAAGCGCGGCGCGAGCTATCACCTCTTTTACACCGGCCAACCCAGCAACAACGAACTCATCCCCGGCGTGAAGCGCATCGGGTATGCGTTCTCCCTCGACGGCATTCATTGGGTCAAGTGGAATGACCCTGACACGGCCGAGCCGTTTCACGACAGCGATCCGGTGGTGACGTGGCCGGATTATGGGCAGAAGGGTCACACGGGCATCGGCGCGAGCACGGCCCTGCTCGTTGGCGATGAGGTGCGCATCTACTACTCGATGTACGAGGAGCGGGCGGATAGGCGGTGGTCCCTTGAAGGACCCGTCGGCACGGGGTTCGCCACGGTGAAGGTGGACACGTTGCGGCGGATCGTCGCCGACGCGAAAACGAAGGGGTTGCTGCAATGCGCGAGCCGTGAAGAGATCGACGCCGTACTCGACGAGCCGTTGCCGCAATCGATGTGGGATGATCTGCAGGGCCGCGTGTTGGCGGCAGTACAGGGAAAACAGTCGGGCGACGCCGAGGGCGCGAAGGCGGCGCTGGCCGGCATCGCGGGTACGCGCGCCAGGTTTGCGAAGGCGCTCGAACGCTACTACGCGAGCGCTTTTGCACCGCTGAAGCAGATCGTGGATGCGCTGGAGGCCGGCCCCGGCGTAACTGAGAAGCTGCTGTGGAGTCTTCCGCCGGAACGCGCGGGGAACGTTGCGTCGCCGGTCGAATTCGCTGATTTGAACCTCGAGACCGGCAACAATCCCGTCATGATTGAGATGGACGCGCAGTGCGACCGTTTCGCCGTCGCGCGTGTGGCATGGGCGACGGGCGGGGAGTACCGGCCCGGCCAGGAAATGGAGTTCGTCGCCGGTTACCCGTCGACGGAGACCCCGACCTATCGCGTTACGTTCACCACCGGCATCCTGCCCATCACCGCGCTGCGTCTGCAGTTCCCCGCGGGAGCCACCGTCGCGCTGAAACAGGTCCGCATCCGCCAATTCCGCCTCTCGCCGGCAACGACGGAAAAACCATAGCGCACGCGTCAATTCCCGTGCGACGCGCCAGTGCCCATCCACGATGATCCCGCCGGGTGGGTTTGTCCGCCCCGGTGTTCATATCCACTTGCACGAGAATTCCCAATCCTGTAGTGCCCCAGTCAAATGATGCGCGTTTCGCTGCGGGTGTTGGGGCGTCGGAAGAAGATTGGCATACGCGCCCTCCGCGGGCTAAGATAGTCTTTCCGACTGGCCCGTGGAGACATGCAAGGAATCAGAGAGGAAGGTCGCGATGAATGCACGAACGTTGTTTTGGGGTGTGGTGGCGGTGTGCTGCGCGGCGGCGCCGGTTCTGGCCGAGCCGGCGCCCGAGGCGAGCGGGGACCCGTTCATGGGCGAATATGAGGGCGTCTATCATTGGGTGGGCCGTCCCGACATTCCAGCGAAAGGCCTGCTCGTTGCCGAGGGTCCGGGCCTGTACCGCATGATGGCGCAATGCCAGACCGAAGGCGGCCAGATCAATCAGGTGGAACTGCACGGGCAGCTTGTGGGCCCGCGTGTCATCTTCCACGGCTACACGGGCTCGGGGCAGTGGGATGCCGAGGCTGCGCAGGACACCCTGAACGTCAAGGGGGCGTATAAGACCTCGTTCGAGCTCAAGAAGGTGGATCGCCGTTCCCCGACCGAGGGCCAGGCGCCTCCGGAAGGCGCCGTGGTACTCCTTCCGTATGAGCCGGGCAAAGCCCCGGATTTGAGCGCCTGGACCAATGCCAATTGGAAGGCCTACGACGACGGGAGCATGGGGGTCCAGCCCGGTTCCGGTCCGAACACGACCAAGGACAAAATCGGCGACTGCCAGCTTCACCTGGAATTCTATCTGCCCCTGATGGCGGGCGCCTTTGGCCAGGGACGGAGCAACAGCGGCGTGTACGTGCAGAACCGATACGAGATCCAGTTGCTCGATTCCTTCGGTGTATTGCCTCAAACGGCGGGCGATTGCGGCGGCTTGTACGACATCTCCACGCCGCTGGTGAACGCGTCGCTTCCGCCTGAGCGCTGGCAGACGTACGACATCGAGTTCCGGGCCGCCCGTCTCAACGAGGACGGTTCCCAGAAGGAGCCGGCCAAACTCACGGTGCGCCACAACGGCATTGTCATTCAGGAGAATGTGGCGCTTGCCGGACCCACACCCGGCGGAACCGCGGGTCCCGGGGCCCCCGAAGACATCCTGCACCTGCAGGATCATGGAAACCAGGTGCGGTTCCGGAACATCTGGTATGTGCCGTTGAACGATTGACCGGCTGGCGGGAAAGTACAGTCCAGCTGACGAGAAAAATGCCGCACCCGATCAGGCGGCCCGCTGCTTGCGCGCGATTCCAGTCTTGGCGTGGGGCCGCGTCTCAACCGGCGCCAGCGGCCGGGTGCCCCCGCATTGCGGGCATTGTCCGAACAGGAGCTCGGGGATCTCGGGCCATGTGCATCTGCCGAGTCGTTGCGCGCAATGGAAACAGAGAGGAGAAGTTCCCGCCGGTAGTTCTTCCAAGTCCAGGTCTTCCATAGTCGTTCTCCGTGCGGGCGGGGCCTCGTGTCGTGGCGCCTGGATGGTCAGGGTGCTTTGCGTGCGGTAAGTAACGGGAGGGGCAGATGGGCGCCCCTCCTCGATGATTTTCGATTTTGTTGTGCGGCCGGTCCGCAGGCGCGGTTCGTCTGCGGACGCCATCACGCTACTACTTGCATCCCCGTTTCTTGGCCGCGGGCTTCTTCGCGGCGGTCTTCTTCTTCGCAACGGCCTTCTTCTTCGGTGCCACCTTCTTCTTTGCTGCTGGCATCTTCCTTCTCCTTGTTAGGTCCTCACTGTGACAACCCTACACCGCATAGTGTAGCACAGAGTATTAAAAAGCACAATATGTTGTATTCTGAGGTTTTCGGGGAAAACG
>JAAYAQ010000175.1 GCA_012719295.1 Candidatus Hydrogenedentota bacterium
ACGCGACCGCAAAGGACATCCCGGCCCAATCGAGGTCGCCCGGAATCTCCTGCCGGAGCCAGAACAGGCGGTCCTGGTGGCCGGTTTCGGCCGCGGGAATGCCGGCCGAGACGATCGCTTCGAGCACCGCGGCCGGCGCTTTTTCGGAACGGAGCAGGATGACATTGGTTTGCGCGGGCGTAAGAACGCGGGTGATGCCCTCCGCCGTGACCACCGAAGCTTCCGCGACCCGGAGGTTCAGGGCGGCCGTCAGCAGCCCCTTCGCGGCGCCCGGGATCCGGACGACGCCGCACGCTCTCGGGCAGGGATACGGATGAGCGTGGTACGCGTCTTGTCCGTCGTATGCGTAGCCTTCGGGCAGGATCCAGTTGCGGTCGGGCCATTCCCCCTGGCCGAGCTGTTTGAGGCGTTCGAGCGTGGGGAGCGGGGGATTCAGGGCGGCGTCGACCCGCGCATCCCACACGTCGTTCTTGGTGATGCGAACGACGAGGTCGTCGCCCTCGGCGAACAGCAGGGCGTTCAGGTCGCCGTTGCCGAGAATCAGGGCGTCGTTGACCGGCTGCGCGAGGGACGGCAGCGCGATGCCGGCGCGCTCGAGGGCTTCGGGACACGGGATGGGGCGGCCTTCCTGAGCGAGGCCCGCGAGGCTGCACGTACACAGAACGATCGGCAACATGGTGTGCTTGTTCATCAGGGCTCCTCCTGTTGCCACCAAGAATAGCACGGATTTGGAGGGCCTGTGCAGCGTTCGTGCGCGGGGTGGCGCGGGACGGCGCTTACCGCCGCACCATGCCCAGGACCGCGTTGACGACGAGCTGAATGTCGATCGCATTGGCCTCGCCGTCGCCATTGATGTCGCCGCCCGTGGTGGGCAGCAAGGCGAGCGCCTGGTTGATGACGAGCTGGATATCCACCGCGTCGATCACCTCGTCGCGGTTGACGTCCGGCTGGAAGAGCTCGCGCACGACGGACCACGTGCCCTGCCCGCTGCAGACGCCGCAGGAGCCGTCGCTGGCAGGGGCATACCAGGAACCGTCGATGGCGCGGGCATTCTCGAACATGCCGGTAAACCGCCAGCGGCCGCCGCCCAGCGTAAGCGTGAAATCGAACCGGGCGTTGGCGATCCGGGGGGCGCCGGACCACCATTCGGTCGCCGCGGAGGTGTTCAGCGTGCAATCCTGGCACGGCACGCGCAGGGTGAAGCGAAACGAGCGCAATTCCTGGGCGTTTGAGGCAACGATGACGGTCATGGGCAGGTTCTGGTTGTTGAATCCGGCAAAGAATCCCGGTTCCGGCGTCACCTTGGCGGGCGCCTCCAGCGCCCAGGCCGGCGGCGCGGACGCCGCGTCTGCGATGTCCGCGGCGGGTTCGCTCCAGGTGCGCAGATAGGTCACGGCGCATCCCGCGAGTTCAAGCTCCGCGCCGTTGCGGCGAATGGCTTCGCCGCCCACGGGCACCGCATGGCCTCCGCCTGCGAGGGCGAGGCCTTCTACCCAGCAGCGCTGGCCGGGGGAAAGAACGAGTGCGGCGTCGTCTCCCGCAATGGACGTCGCGTCGATGGCCGCGTGGGCGGCCCCTGGCCCAATCAGACACACCGTGGTCAACGCGGAGGGTACGACGACCCGCTCGCGATAGGTTCCGGGGCCGACCCAGACCGTTGCCTCCGCTCCGCGAGTTGTCTGAAGGGCTTTCTGGATGCTTGCCCACGGGCGCACGGCGGTGCCGTTGCCCAGGACGTCATCACCAAGTGCGGCATCCACAAACGCATCGCTGGCCGACACGGACAGGGAAAGAAACACGAACGACGCGGTCAGTACCCACAGGGGTAACGCAGCGCGGACTGGCATGGTCATCGCAGACAAGGTCCTCCGGGAATGCTTGTTTGATCTCCCCCTTCCAGATGGGCGGTCTCTGGTATTCAGACCAGGCAATGCGGAGAGTACGTCGCTTCAATCGGGCACAGTCTACCACAATCCGGGCGCCGAAAAAAACGATGAACACCTGCTCGCAGGTTTTGCTTTATCCTCACAAACCGCAATATGTGGGGTTTGCGGAGGTCGACGCCTCTACGGGTTGGGTGGAGCAACGAGCGGCAAAACGGAACCGGTGGACCGCCGGCGGGAGCGAGGGGCGGACGCTGCGCACCTTCGTTTCCGCCGCTGTGGAGGCTCTCAAACCGTAAGCGTGTCCTGACGGGCCCACCGGTTTTTCGGCCGTTTCCGGGCATTGTGAACGGTCCGGCCGTGATGGGAGGACGGACGAACGGGGGCTTTTCGTTGACTGGAACCGCCCTCTATGCAATAATGCTCCGCAAACACCGAAAAACGCTTATTTCTCCAAATGAGGGACAGCCCAATGGCGGATCTTAAGAACAAGGTCTTCACGAGCGGCGAAGTGGCGGCGATCTGTGGCGTGTCCCCGGATACCGTGGCGCGGTGGTTTGATCTAGGTCAGATAGAAGGCTATCGATTGGGTCCGGGCGGAGACCGTCGTATTCCCTACAGCAGTCTGCGGAAGTTCATGATCAGTCATGGGGTGCCGCTTGAACGGCTGGAGGAAGACGAGTATCGCATCCTGGTGGTGGACGACGACCCCTATTACCTCGACATCATTCCCGCGGCGCTGGCCCGGTCGGGCGATTACCGGGTGTTTGTGGCGTCGACGGGGTTTGACGCGGGCGCCATGGTAGTGGAACACACGCCCCATGTGCTGATCCTGGACATTCACCTTTCGGACATGGACGGGCGGATGGTGTGCCACCGGGTGAAGGAGCGCCAGGACACGCGGAACACGCGCGTTCTGGCGATTTCGGGGTATCTCGATGACGAAGAGGCGCGGCAGTTGACGAAGCAGGGCTTTGACGACTACCTGGCCAAGCCGTTCGAGATCGCCAAACTGGTCGAGCGCGTCAACAAGCTGCTCGAGATCTGACGGGGACCGCGGCGGGCGTCGCGGGCGAGCCGTGCCGGCGATTCCTCACACAACGCGCCGGAGCACGCATGAAATACCGTTCTTCACTGATCACCGAGGCCTTTTGTCTTGCCGAATCGCTGCACCGCGACCAGGTGCGCAAGAGCACGAAGATCCCCTACCTGTATCATCTTCTTTCGGTAGCGGCGCTGGTGGGCGAGTACGGAGGGAGCGACCGTCAGGTGGCCGCCGCCCTGCTGCACGATGCAGCCGAGGACCAGGGCGGGCAGGCGACCCTCGAGACCATCCAGGAGCGCCTGGGCGCCGACGTGGCCGCCTATGTGCGGGCCTGCAGCGACAGTCTCGTGGTGCCGAAGCGGTCCTGGCGCGCGCGCAAAGAGGCGTATGTTGGCCGGATCGCGGACCTGCCCGACGAGGTGAAACTGATCATCGCGGCCGACAAGCTTCACAATGTCCGTTCGCTGCTGTGCGATTACCGGCAGGCCGGGGAGTCGCTCTGGCGGCGGTTTAACGGGGGGCGGGACGGCACGCTGTGGTATTACCGGGCGGCAGCCGGGGCGCTGGAAGGCAGCTGGCGCCATCCCATTCTGGAGGAGCTTCGCGAGGCGGTGGATCGGCTGATGGCGGTTGCCGGAGGCCCGGCGCCGCGACCGGGCGCGTAAGCGCGGATCACTTGGATTCCTGATAGATCTTGCGCATGGTCGTCGGCAGGATGTCCATGTTCTCACGGTATTTGGTGACGGTGCGCCGGGCAATATTGATGCCCTGTTTCTTGAGCACGTTCGCGATTTTCTGGTCGCTGAGGGGCCGGGTCTTGTCTTCTTCGTCGATCATTTTCTTAATGAGAGACTGCACGCTCTTCGACGATTGCGCGTCGCCGGTGTCGCGTTTCAGGCCGGGCGAGAAGAAGTACTTCATTTCGAAGAGGCCCTGGGGGGTCTGCATGTACTTGCCGCGCGTGGCGCGGCTGACCGTGGCCTCGTGCACGCCGACGGCGTCGGCAATCTCTTGCAGCGTCAGGGGTTTGATGGCCTCGACGCCCTTCTCCAGGAAGTCCTGCTGGACATCGACGATTGCCCGCGCGATGCGCAGGATGGTGTTTTGCCGCTGTTCGATGTTGCGGATGAGCCACTTGGCGGACTCGATCTTGTCGCGCAGGTACTTTTTCTCGTCTTTGCTCATCTTTTCTTTGCGCATCCAGGCCCGGTACTGGTGGCTGATCCGCAATTCAGGGGACGACTCGTTGGAGAGGTAGACTTCGTATCCGTTGTCGGTTTTTTCGACGGTGACGTCGGGCATCACGTACTGGGGCGGATCGGAGGAGTATTCGAGCCCGGGCCAGGGATAGAGTTTGGCGAGCATGTGCTTGAGTTCTTCGACGCGCTCGGGTTTGATGCCCATGGCCTTGGCGATGGCCGGGATCTGGCGGCGTTCGAGTTTCTCGAGGTGTTCGGCGACCAGGACCCTCAACTCGTCTTCGTCCGGATACTCCATGTCGATTTGAAGCATCAGGCATTCGACGACGTCGCGGGCGCCGACGCCGGTGGGTTCGAACTGCTGGATCACGCCGAGCATGCGGCGGACGTCCTCGACGCTCACGCCGAGTTCCTGTGCGATTTCTTCATCGGACCCGGTGAAGTAGCCCTTGTCGTCGATATCGCCGATAATCCGTTCGCCGATGCGGTAGTCCTGTTCTTTGGGGGCCGCCATGCGAAGCTGGCGCAGCAGCATCGCGGAAAAGGACTCGCCTTTGGTAATGGAGTTCTGGAAGTAATCGCGGCGGCTGTCAAGGTCGCGATTCCGGCCCAGGTCCGTACCGGTGGTGCGGTAATCGCTCAGGCTCCGGGCATATCCGTCGAGGTCGAACGCGACGTCATCGACCGGTTCCTCGCCATTCGAGGGTTCCTGTGGTTCTCTTTCGGGCGGTTCGGAGGTTTCCTGCTTCTGCTCAAGAACGGGGTTCGTCTCGAGTTCCTGCTGCACATACTGATCCAGCTCCAGCCCAGACAACTGCAGAATATGAATGGCCTGCTGCATCCGTTGCGTCAGCATCAGACGCTGCGTTTGCGTCTGAACGAGACGATGTTCCATCCGCATCATGTACGCACGATCTCCTCGTAGTGAATGATGTGTATTATATCGCTGATCCGAAAATACTGTCAATTGGAGCGGCCTCTGGAAGCCTTGGTATAATGCTTATGAACATGATTTTTTGCGGCTTTTGCGTCTCCTGGGGAGCACGATAGTGATCCGGTTTTCATTATTGGGAAGCGGCAGCAGCGGCAACGCCATTCTGGTCGTGACGCCGGGCGCCCGGGTGCTTATCGATTGCGGTTTCAGTATGAAACAGCTCGAGCTGCGGGCCGCCCAACTGGGAGAGCGCCTGGACGAACTCGACGCGGTTTTCGTCACGCACGAGCACAGTGATCACGTGAAAGGACTTGGCGTGCTGGCGCGCCGGCTGCGGATCCCGGTGTTCATGACCCGGGGGACCTGCGCGCGGCTTCCCGCGAACGTGGCCGAAGTCCCGTGTATCGAGTGTTTCACGGCCGGTGATTCCATCCGGCTCGACGGGCTGACGCTCAGCAGTTTCAGTGTATCGCATGATGCGGGCGACCCGGTGGGGTTTTGCGTGGACTTTGAAGGCGCGAAGCTGGGGATCGCGGCGGACCTTGGCCATGCGCCGAACCTGGTTCGGCTTCGCCTGGCCGGTTCGCAGGCGCTGGTGCTGGAGTCGAACTACTGCCCGGAACTGCTTCGCCTGGGCCCGTATCCGCCGCAGCTTCAGCAACGGATACGGGGCAAGCAGGGCCATCTTTCCAACGAGGACATGTCGGCGCTGCTGGCCAGTCTCGCCCATGAGCGCCTTCGCCTGGTGGTGTTGAGCCATCTCAGCGAGGAGAACAACGATCCCGCGCGGGTGTTCGAGATGGCGCGCCGTGCGATGCAGCCGTGCGGGGCCGAAGTCGTTGTGGCCCGGCAGCATGCGCCGACGCGCATGTTCGAGGTGCGGCCGTGACCCCGCTGACGTTTTTGCGGCAGGAGGAGGTGCGGGAGGCGCTTGCGCGGGCCTCGGCGGCGGCGGCGGCGCCGGTGGCCATTCACTACCTGCAGCGGGGCGAGGAGGGGCCGTGTATTGCGGGCGTGGGCCAGTGCGCCGCATGCCGTCACGTGCATGACCTGCCGGGAGGCGTTATGGCGTGCCGCGGCTCGCGCATCAAGGCATCGCTCGAGGCATTGCGCGACGGCCTCGCCACACCGTTCCTGTGTCACATGGGCTTTCCCTGCGTGGCCGCGCCGGTGTTTCCGGACACGGCCCAGGGGTTCATCATCACCTTCGGGCCCTATTGCCCGGCCGAGGCGCCGGACACGCTGACCGAAGACGCGCGGCGCGGCCTCATCGCGCTGGGCGATGACGAACCGGGCGCCCTGGCCGGCCTGTTGCGCGATATCCGTCTGGTGCACAGCGACGTGGTTCCGGTGATCGTTGACTGGACGGTCCGCGACCTCAATGCGT
Organism: Candidatus Hydrogenedentota bacterium; assembly: GCA_012719295.1. GTDB lineage: Bacteria > Hydrogenedentota > Hydrogenedentia > Hydrogenedentales > SLHB01 > UBA2224. The sequence continues at coordinate 6,449 of JAAYAQ010000175.1, forward strand.
TGTGGCAGCGCCGTCAGGCCATGGCGTTTCCGGAGGAAGCGGAGGCGGAGCCGCCGCCGCCGGCGCGCAGGAGCCGGGCGCGCGACATGCCGGAAGCCGATCCGCTGCGTGCGGCGGCCGTCGCCGCCGGTCTTGCGGGGGGAGAACAGCGGGAAGTGCGCTCACTCGTATTGACGGTGCTGTCGGAAAGTCCGGCGGGAAAGCGGACGGCTCTGGCGGCGCGGCGCGCGCGGGCGGTGGCCCTGGTGGGGGCCGTTATCGAGGCGGCGGAGCGGGCGAAGTTCGATGCGCAGGATTGCTGGGGGCGCCTTCCGGAATTCATCGGGATGGTCAGCACCGCCCGCACGAACGCGGAACTCGCGACCGCGGTCACGGGCGTGTTGCGGGTCATCCGGCGCCGCGCGAAACAGGCCGCGAAAGACGCATCGCTCGAGGCGCTGAACAACGCCCTGCTGCCGCGCCTGGGCGGCGCCGTCACGTTGAACGAGATCGCCGCGGAACTGGGGGAACCGCCCAGCACCATCACACGCCGGCTTCAACGGAAGTTCGGGATGTCGTTTTCGGAATATGCCGGAAAACAGCGCGTGGACCGCGCGAAACGCCTCCTGCGCACAACGCGCCTGGGAATAGGCGAGGTCTCGCGGCGCGTTGGCATCAACGATTCAAGCAATTTCGCGAAGCTGTTCCGCAGGTTTGAAGGCTGTTCCCCTCAGACCTACCGCGAACGGTTCGGAAAGAAGCCATGACACTGATCGACAAGCTGCGGCACTGGTGGCTCGAAAAGCGGTGTCCCACGGAGTTCCTGTGCGATCACTGCAAGTACGACCATCCGTCCGCGTGCGTGCGTCCCGAACGTCCGAACGCCGTAAAATGCCCGGATTACCGGCCCAAGGGCAGCTAGGCAGATATCGCACCGGCGTCACCGCGCCCTGACCGTTTTTGTTTCCTGAATCCCGTGTTGTTGTGAGCCGTTTCGCCATGCCGGGCCGGGGTGGTGCGCTGGGGCCGGCGGTCTCACTCGGACCGGACGTTAACTCCCCGCCGTATCCGTCCAAGGCGCCTTCCCGCCAGCCGGAGCGGTCCCAGTGCGAGCATGGCGCCCAGGACGGGGTCGACGGCGGCGTTTGTGGTCTCCGGGGCAGGCGCTGAACACCCCCACGCGCAACTTTGCAGGGTCTCGGGCGCGTGGACGGCCAGATCCGCTCGCAACAACCCGGCGATGCGGTCCAGTTCCGCGCGGTAGTCGTCACGGCATAGTTCGACGGCAAACCAGAGGCCGTCGGCGGCCGTCGCGGCATCCAGGCACAGGTAGAACGCCGTGAGGCTGGTCAGCATGTCGAACGCGGCGGTTTCGTCGCTGAGATAGGCCGTGCCGTAGACTTCTATCGCGAAGCGGTACTGTCTGGCCGCGGCCCGCAGTTCTTCCCGGGCCTGTTCGATGGAGAGTCCGGCGACACGCTGCGACAACGGGACTGCAAATGCATCGATAAGCTGTTGTTGTTGTCCGGGGCCGAATTCCGCCGCGCCAAGGAGCAGCTTTCTGCCCAGGCCGGGGCCGTCTTCGACACGGAGGAGGTAATCGATCGCGAACTCAAACAGGAACTCGGCCTGGTCGGGTCTCAGTCCGAACTCGTCTTCAATCTGGCGAATCTTGCGTGTGGAGTAGAGAGCCTCTGCTTCGGCGGTCTCGTTGAGCCAGTGCTGATGCGAATACCAATCCGCTCCCCACGCCTCGTTGTGGGAGATCATACCGAGAACCAGGCACGACGAGGGAAGGCGGCTGCATTCATAATGGGTGAGTGTGCGCATGGCATCGAACACATCCGGCTTGTTGAAAACAACGTTGTTCATATCGGGGAGTATCGAGCCGAAATGGAGCCCGGGCCGGGTCGAGCCTGTCGCGCGTTCCGCGAGATAGGCGTGTGTGGCGGGTCCCCATGCAAACGCCTGTGCCGCAAGCGTCAGGCCGGTCATGAGCGCGACATACCGCATCATTGCCCCCAGTTTCCTTCGATGAAATCATGGACCCCTCGGCCGGAAAGCATACAACAGGAGCCCATCCAAGGGAAGTTTTCGTTGACATCCCGGCAGGCTCGCCCCCCTCTTAGGCGCGGTTCAATCGGCGACACCGCGCGGACTTGACGCTGTGGACGCGATACGCGATCATCGGCGTAGTGCGTGATGAGGACAGAAAAGGGGGCGGCATGGCATTTTCACGACGGCGGTTCTTGAAAGCGGGCGGCGCGGTGGCCGCGGGCATGCTGGCGCCATGGGCGGCAGCCCAGGCCAAGCGGCCCAATCTGCTGTTCATCATGACGGACCAGCACCCTTTTGGGGCGATCGGGGCGTACGGTACGGCAGGCGTCAAGACGCCCAACATCGATCGCATCGCGGCGGAAGGGGTGCGCTTCGACCGGTTCTACATTGCGGCGTTTCCCTGTTCGCCGTCGCGTGCGAGTTTTCTGACAGGCCGGCACGCTCACAACCACGGGGTGGTCACGAACGATGTGATTCTTTCTGACGCCGTTCCTTCGCTGGGCGCGGCACTGAAACGTGCAGGGTACCACACGGGGTATGTGGGCAAATGGCACCTGACCGGGCAGATGTACCGGGGACGGACCGGCGCCCCGATGAATAACGAGTGGTACTACGAACGCGTGCCCAGCGCGGACGGGTTCCGTTTTGAGCGCAAGCCGGGAGGGACGGGGGAGGACGTGCCGCAACATGGGTTCGACTACTGGGTTGGCGGCTGGACCCATTACCACGACTACCTGCGCCAGGCAGGACTGGAGAAGTTCGCGGAACAGAAGATCGGGAATCACAGCATCGCGGCGAGCGGTCCCGAAGGCACGCACATCTACTCCGAAGTTCCGGAAGACCATCACATGTCGGCGTTTCTGGCGGGGAACGCCGTCAAATTCCTGGAGGAGCAGCACGGCCAGGATGCCCCGTTCGGGCTGGTGCTGTCGTTTTACGGGCCGCATCTGCCCGTCGCGCCGCCGCGACCGTGGGATACGCTGTATGGGCTTGCCGAGGCGTCTCTGCCGGCGAGTTACCCGGACAATCTCGAGGGGAAACCAGTCCGTCAGCGCACGAACCGCCGGTGTTACGTGCAACCGGAATGGACCGCGGACCAGTTTCGCGACTATATCCGCCGGTACTGGGGGTACAGCAGCTACATTGACCATCAGATTGGCCGGGTGTTGGCCGCGCTGGACGCGTCGGGCAAGGCGGACGACACGATCGTGGTCTTCACGAGCGATCATGGCGACATGATGGCGTCGCACGGTTTTGTGTTTAAACTGGGCCACTGCGGCTATGAGGAACTCCTGAACGTGCCGTTTCTGATCCGTGCGCCGGGGCGGCTGCCATCCGGCGCGGTCTGCGACCGGCTTGTTTCGTCGGTGGACGTATTCCCGACGTTGCTGAAGCTGTTGGGGCTCGATGCGCCCGCGGGCCTCGATGGGCGGGATTTTCTGCCCGCCATCGAGGGGGCGACCATTCACGAACATGTCTTTTGCAATTCGATGGACAACAACCTCACGGTCGTCGGGGCGCGGTGGAAATATGTGTTGAACTGGTCGCCGCGCGATACGGACGAGTTGTACGACCTGGAGAACGATCCGGGCGAGATGACCAACCTGGCCGGTGTGGAAGCACACGCGGAGACACTGGCCCGGATGCGCGAGACGGCGCGGGCATGGCTGCGCGAAACCGGCCATCCGTATGCGGCCGTGATCGAGGCGGCAATCATCGCGGCGCCGGATGCCCGGGTGGTTGATCTGTGGCCCGAGATCACCGGTTTCAACGATCTCGGCGGCGGAACCTTCGAGTTCAGCTATCAGTGGCATGTGGAGGATGCCCCGCCGAAGAACCATCCGTACTGGAGCTTCACGCACTTTACGAACAAAAAGTATGCGCAGGACGGGGACATCGCGTTCCGGGATACCACGTGGCCGACGCCGCCCACGACCGAGTGGGAGAAAGGCGGCATCTGTGCGGTGGGTCCGGTTCGTGTGACGATTCCGGACACGGCGGGCTCCGGCGCGTATGGGGTGCGCATCGGCTTGCACGACCCGAAGAACCGTGTGCCAATCGGAATGCTGGCGCGCGGCGAAGGCAACGCGGTGGCCGTCGGTACGCTGCATGTGACCCGGGACGCGGGGACAGTGTCCTTGCAATTCGTGCCGGCCAAGAGGCCCCGGTAGGGCGTGCGTCCTTTTCTGATCCCGCCAGTCATTCCAACGATTTCAGGTAGTCGATTTGGCGTTTGAGTTTTTCGCGGGGATCCATCGGACGGAAATCCTCGATCGAGATGAAGCCCTGGTAGCCCACGGCGCTGAGATCGGCGAGGAACTGGGGAATGTCGAGGATGCTCTCGGCGAGATCGCATCCGTCGTACGACCAGGTGACGGTCCCCTGCTCATCGGGTTCGCCGGGGACGGGTCTCCAGCCCCCCGCGTGACAATGTTGCAGGTACGGCCCCAGCAGTTCCATCCCGATCCGGAATGTCTCGAATCCGTCTTTGGCCATGTTGTTGACGTCGTAGATGACGCCGAGCTCATCGGGCTGGAAGTTCGCGGCGAGCCGGCAGGCGAGCGAGGCGCTGGGCATCAGCGTGCCGCCGTGGATTTCGATGAAGCAGCGGATGCCGTAGGGTTTGAGCACGTCGAGCGCTTTGCTGTACGCGTCGACTGCGCGCTTGTAGAGGTCGTTGTAATTGGCGGATCGGTCGTAGCCGGTGGGCGCGCCCAGACGGATGGGAATCTGTCCCATGCGCGCGACGCCGTCCGCGAGGCGCTTGATCTCGTCGAGTTCATCGCAGCGCAGGTTAGCGGCAATGGCGGGAATCTCGAGGCCGTGGTCGGCGGTGATACGGGCGACCTCGTGCGCTCTCTGGGCGAGGTTGGCTGGGGACAGGCCGGTCTTGTGCTCGCCCCACATGCTGAATCCCTGGCCGATGGCCTGCTCGGGCGTGTACCGCACGCGCCATTCGACGCCGTCGTAGCCGAGTTCCTGCAGCAGTGCGCAGGTCTCGGGCACATCGAATTCGGGGAGGATGACGCTGGTCACGCAGTATTTCATCGATGAACCCCTCTGCTTTCGGCAATTCACACCGCGTTTCTTTTCCGGAAACCCAGTATCCGGGGCGCGCCGGTGCATTTCAAGACGGCGGCAGGGGGCGGGCGCGGTTTCGTCCCTGCAGTGAAATGCGCTATGCTGGGGGACGGCTCAAATCAACGAAAGGACTCTGTGATGAGCGCCACTTCCTTGCCGCAACGTCTTGCCATTCGTGTGATCAGCGAAGATCCCGTCATCCGATTTGCCGCGGAGGAGTTGAAGCACTACCTGGCGCGGGCGACCGGCCGCGAAGTGGCCGTGGACACCGCCGCGGCGGAGGGCCTGGTCCTGGGGCTCATGGCGGATCTTCCCGGTGTTCCGGCGCCGGGGGTGGCGAATCCGGAGCTGGACGACGCGATCCACATCGACACGCGGGGCGCGTCGGGGATTGTTGCGGGCATCAATCCGCGCAGCGTGCTTCTGGCGGTCTACCGTTACCTGACGGAACTGGGCTGCCGGTGGGTTCGCCCCGGCGACGATGGGGCGTACGTACCAAGCCTGGAACAGCTCGGGGACGTCCGCGTCTCGGAAACGCCGTCCTACCGGCATCGCGGGGTATGCATCGAAGGGGCGGTGAGTTATGAGCATGTGCGCGACATGGTGGACTGGCTCCCGAAACTGGGGTTCAACGGGTACTTCATCCAGTTTCGCGAAGCCCACACGTTTTTCGATCGCTGGTACCGGCACACGGGCAATCCGAAGCAGGCGGGTGAAGCGCTGCCGGTCGAGAAAGCCCGCGAATACACGGAGCAGCTCGAGAAAGAGATCAAACGCCGCGGGCTGCTGTATCACAAAGTCGGGCATGGCTGGACCTGTGAACCGTTCGGGATCCCCGGTCTGGGCTGGGAGGAGGAGGCGCGCAGCGCGCCGCCCGAGGTGGCGAAGTATCTGGCGGAAGTGCGCGGCAAACGGGATTTCTGGAAAGGGGTGGCCCTCAACACCAATCTCTGCTATTCGAACCCGGAGGTGCGGCGCATCATCGTGGAGGCCGTGGTGGCGTACGCGCGCGAGCACCCGGCCATCGACTACATTCACTTCTGGCTTGCCGACGGCACCAACAACAACTGCGAATGCGCGCAATGCGTCCGGGCCCGGCCGTCGGATTTCTATGTGATGATGCTGAATGAACTGGATCGGCGCCTGTCGGAGGCGGGGCTCGCGACGCGGATCGTGTTTCTAATCTACGTGGACCTGCTGTGGCCGCCGCTGGAGCAGACGATCGTGAACAAGGACCGGTTCGTGTTGATGTTCGCGCCCATTGTGCGGACGTACAGCGAGACCTTCGAAGCCGGCGACACCCTGCCCGAGCTGCCGCCCTTTGAGCGCAACAAGCTGGCATTTCCCAAGAGCGTGGATGCCAATGTGGCGTTTCTCAAGGCCTGGCAGGCGATCTTTGACGGCGACAGTTTCGATTTCGACTACCATCTCATGTGGGATCATTCAAACGATCCGGGCCACATGCAGATCGCCCGCACCATCGCGGCCGACATGCAGGGCCTCGGGAAGATCGGCCTGAACGGCTACGTGAGCTGCCAGATCCAGCGCATCTTTCTGCCGACCGGGCTGGCCATGACGGTCATGGGGCGAACGCTGTGGAACGCGGCCACGGATTTTGACGCGGTGGCCGACGATTATTTTCGGAGCGCCTTTGGCGCGGACGGTCCCGCCTGCCGCGATTATCTCGAACGCGTGTCCGGCCTGTTCGATCCCGTGTACATCCGCGGGGAGAAGGAATGGGTGGATGCGGAACAGGCGCAGCGCTTCGCCCGCGCTCCCGATGTGATTCAGGGATTCATGCTCACGGTCGCGATGAACCTCCACGCGGCCGAGCCGTGCCACCGGGCGTCCTGGCTCTACCTGAAACACCATGCGGAACTGATGCTGGGGCTGGCCCGGGCATTTCATGCCAAAGCGCTCGGGATGGACGAGGCCGCCCGGAAGGCCTGGGAAGCCACAAAACAGCTCGCGTGGGACAAGGAACCCGCCCTGCACCCGGTCCTCGACACGTGGCTGTTTGCGATGACCGCGCTCGAAGCCAAATTCGTGCCCGGCAAGGGCGACGGCGCGCCGGGGTGAGACTGGCCCGAGACCGCGTGGTTCTGCCAGGAGACCCATGGGCCGGCGCGGGACTAGGCGCCGCGTTCCGTTTGTTTCTCTCTGGAAACAGACAGGAGGAGCCGTGATGCGTGTATACGCAGCCGCGCTGATGTTGCTTGGGGTAGCGTGCTCCTTGCCCCTCGCGGAACCGGCGGGGGCGAACGCGGCGGACCGCAGCGTAGCGGGCGATACATCCGCATTCAAAGGAGTTCAAGGCATGGAAACGGCGACATTCGCCGCGGGGTGTTTCTGGCACGTCGAAGAGGCGTTTCGGCGCGTCGAGGGTGTGAAAGCCACCTCCGTGGGGTATACCGGCGGCCACAAGGAGGAGCCCACGTACAGGGAAGTCTGTACAGGCACGACCGGCCACGCGGAGGCCGTCGAGGTGGTGTACGAGCCGGAGACGGTGAGCTACGAGAAACTGCTCGAGGTGTTCTGGAAGGTGCACAATCCAACACAAAAAGACCGCCAAGGGCCCGATGTCGGCCACCAGTACCGGTCGGCCATCTTCTGCCACACGCCGGACCAGGAGAAAGCGGCCCGGGCGTCGATGAAGGCGCTCGGCGAATCCGGCCAGTACCGCCAGCCCATCGTGACGGAAATTGTCGGGGCGCAGACCTTCTGGCGCGCGGAAGAGTATCACCAGCAGTACTTTAAGAAGAACGGTCGGTCGCATTGCCCCCGGTGAAGCTTCCGTGACGCTTCCGGGCCGGCATCGAGGCGTCGGACGGGTAGAAAAACGGGGCATTCTGCTGTAAAGTGGACGCATTGTTCACGCGTTGCGATGGCAGAAACTGCGGGTTTTGTGGCGAAGGGAGGACGATCATGCGTATCGCGGAAGCCATGGCACAGGAAATGGCCCAGGAGGCCAAAAACACGCGCAGACTGCTCGAACGTCTGCCCGAGGACCAGTTCGGCTGGGCGCCTCACGAGAAATCGATGACTCTGGGACGGCTGGCATCCCATGTGGCGGAATGCTTCGGCTACACGGTGCCGATCATCACCACCGACTCGCTGCAGCTCAATCCCGACGACTACAAGCCGGCCGTTGCGGCGAGTGTCGCTGAATTGCTGCACGCTTTTGACAAGGACCTCGAACAGGCCCTCGGCGTTCTGGACGGCGTGCCGGACCAGCATATGATGATCGCGTGGAAAATGCAGATGGGCGAGCGGACCGTCATTGATCTGCCGCGCTATGCCGTGATGCGGGGCATGGTTCTGAATCACCACGTCCATCATCGCGGCCAGCTTGCGGTGTACGCACGCCTGCGGAACGTGCCGTTGCCGTCCCTCTACGGCCCGTCCGCGGACGAAAAACAGGCGTTTTCGTAACCGAACGGGGACACGTAGTCGCGCCGGGGCGGCGCTTGGAACATGTCCCCGTTCTTGTCCGGCGTCTTCAAACTCTGGCCGAGCCGGTGTCGTAAACAGTAATACCGGTCCATCCACGCGACGAAAACGGGGCCGATCACCCGTTTGTCGGCGGCCCACACCAGACGCCCGGGATTCAGCATGTGCATGGGTCAAAACACTCCTATTTCGACCTCGGCGCCGCCGCGCTCGTTCGAGACGTAGGCGCTGTAGATGGTTACGATGGCGTCGGCGGCAAGCCGGCTGTCGCTTTCGACAGGTTCGCCGTAGGCCACGGCGCGGTAGAACGCCTCGATCTCCTGCGGATATCCGGTAAACCAGTCTTCGTCAGGCGGGATATTGGTCCAACCCTGTTTAGTTTCGATCTTCTCGACGGTGTAGACGTCGGCGAAATTGGCCTCGCTCGGGTTATAGACCTGCATGGCGGTATTGGGGTTGATGTTGCAGATGGTGCGGTGGTTGTTGGCCGCCACTTCCAGCCAGTTGTGGATGCCGCCCAGGACGATGTCGGATGCGAAGAGCGTGGCGACGGTGCCGTCTTCGAAGGTGATGTGCATCATCGAAAAATCGTCGATGTCGTGGTAGTCGCAACGAATGTGGCCGGCATCGCGAAAGGTCTGCATGCGGGTGAGGGCGTGCGCGCGGGCGGTGACGGTTTTGGGGCGGATGGGTTTGCCGTCGCGCGCGCGGCCTTCGACGCGCTTGAGGTACAGCGCCGCCGTGAGGGGATGGCAGCCCTTCCCGATGAGCACGCCGCCGCCGGAGTATTTCCAGTAGGCGTACGTGGGGTTGTGCGACCCGGAATGGGCCTCTTCCCCGTGAATCCAGAGGATCTGCGCGCCGGTCTTTTCGATGATCTCGCGTTCGCGCTGGACGGCGGGGGCGTAGACCCAGTTCTCCGCGTAGAGGATCCGGCCCTTGCTCTTCGCCTCGGCTGCAAGCATCCGTTTCACGCTTGCCAGACCGTGTTTCAGGGCGTCTTCCTTCGGGAAATGGTCGCCATGGAACCCGTTCGTGCCGTCGCCCAGGTATCCGGTAAGTGGTTTTTCGACAATAACGTGCTTGTCGCGCTCGAGGGCGGCGATGGCGATTTCCTCATGGGCGGCGACGATGACGCAGCAGTGGACCACGTCCACGTCGTCGAGCAGCGCGTCCAGAGACTCGTAGCAGCGGATGCCCCGTTCTTTCGCAAAGGCCTGCGCCTGTTGGGTATCGAGGGCATAGACCCCCTTGACGTCGACGTGGGCGCCATAGACCTTCGACATCGCCTCGTAATGAAACCGGGCGGCAAATCCCGCGCCGACAATCCCCGCCCGAACCGTTTTCTTTTCCATGGCCGTATCCCCTCAATGGTTAGATGACGCCCCGCCGCCCGGTGCGGACCGGGCAGGCCGGCACGGAAGCCAGTGTAGGCGATGCGGGGGAACGGGATCAACGGAGCAAAAATGCGGGCGTATTTTTTCTTGACACAATGTATACGAAAGTATATATTGAGGCTGCGGCCCGGCCGGATCCGCCGGTTCCGGGAACGCGCATCGGAAAGGAAGCGCGGGCATGGACAAACCGAAGAAAAAGGCCGGGAGCGCGCGGGAAGCGCTCGAGAACCTTCCAGACGCGGAACTGGAGGTGATGGCCTGCCTGTGGCAGCGGGGCGACGCGACGGCACGGCAGATTCGCGAGGAGATGGCGTCGTACCGGCCCATGACGCACGGGGCTCTGGTGACCCTGCTGAAGCGGCTGGAAGCGAAGGGACTGGTCAGGAAGAAAAAGGGCGATTTCGGGAAGGCGTTTGTTTTCCGGGCGGCACACGCGCCGGAGCCGGTGTACCGGAAGATCATGCGCGACCTCCACGAGCGGGTGTTTGGCGGAAGCGGGGTGGCCATGTTCGCCTCGCTGTTCGAGACGCGTCCGCCATCGGCGGAGGAGGTTGATGAGTTGCAGCAACTCTTGGACGATCTGCGGCGGCAACAGGAAAGAAAGGGATAGGACCATGAGCGGGGCGACAGGCCTTTTGAACGCGGCGGGGGCGGCGTGGTGGCCGTATGTGTTTCATGCGGCGTGGCAGGCGGGGGTGGTTGGCGTCCTGGTGCTCGGAGCGGTGTGGGCGTTGCGGCGGCGGTCTGCGCCGTTGCGCTACGGGTTGTTGCTGGTGGCGCTGGCGAAGTTCGCGATTCCGCCCATGCTGGCCCTGCCGGTGGGGGCATTTTTCTGGCTGCCGGAACCGGCCCGGATTGACGCGTCCGAACTGGACGGTGAGGAAGCGCGTATCGCGGAACCTGCCGCCTTTTCCTCGGGCGAAGCGGTCCTTGTGCGGCCCGAGGGGAACGAAACGTGTGCCCGCGAAGGTTCCGGTCTGTATGCGCCGCCCGCGGCAGCGCGCGCATCGTCCGGACCTGTTCCCCGCCTGAACTGGCGGGGATGGCTCCTGGTGCTGCACGCCGCGGGGGTGTTCGTCATGGCGGGGTGGATGCTCTGGGCGCTTGCCGGGCTGCGGAGGCTCCTCGCGCAGTGCCGCCCAGTGTGGGACGGGCCGATCCGCGACTCCGCGCGGCGGGTCAGTGCCGCCCTGGGGATGCGCGGCGACGTCGAGGTGATGCTGGCGCCCGGCGACATCGCGCCCATGGCGGTGGGGCTGTTCCGGCCCTCGGTCGTGTTGCCGGAATCGATGGCCGGGAGTCTGAACCGCGAGGCATTGGAGTCCGTGCTGGCACACGAACTGGCCCACCTTCGCCGGAGGGATGCCTGGGTTTTGGCGCTGGAGAACATCCTGCTGAGCTTCTGGTGGTTCAATCCCCTGGCCTGGATGGTGGTGAACGCGCTTCGGCGAACCCGCGAAGATTGCTGCGACGACCTGGTCCTGTCATTACGGCTCGCCGATGAACACACGTACTGCCGCAGCCTGGTCAGCGCCGCGTCGGCGGTCGCGCGGCCGGCGTGGTCGCCCGCCATCCTGGGGTTCGCGGACCGCATGCATCCGCTGGGCCGCCGCTTGACCCGGCTCATGGACACCACGCTGCGTAAACCCCACCGCCTCTCGCTGGCCGGGGCGGCGGTGCTTGTCCTGTTGGCCGCGCTGGCCTTGCCGGGTCTTCGAACGGTGACCGCGGGCGTTTCCACGGCGGCAGTGCCGAGCCTCAGCGGCGCCGCGGCGATGCCGGGGGTGGATGAAGCGGCCGTGAAGGAGGCGTACTCTGAGATTCCGGGGAAGGTGGTCTTCCACGGCACGTACCGGCACCGCAGCCGGGGGAGCGACATCCCGGAACCGGGCGAGTTGTGGTTGAAACAGACCGGGACCGGGGCGATTGCGGCAATCACGCACCTGCCCTTCATGCACACGACGGAGATCGCCCGGGGGGACGAGACCCATCGTATTGTGGAATACACCACCGTGCGCGATGCCCAGGGCGACAATCCCGGTTACCGGATCGAGCTCAAGATTGGAGATGGCGAAGTGCGGGTGACGCGCCGGAATGTCCGGGAAGACTGGGACGACCAGGCGCTGCCCGTGCCGGAAGGGGCGTTGTTTGACCCCAACAGCCGTCCCGACCCCTATGCGGCGGCGAACATCCTGTTGCGGGGCCTCCAGCTTGCGGAGGGCGAGCGGAAGGAACTGGCGGTATACGACTGGGACAATTCCGGCAACGCCATGGCGGGTTATACGATAGGTTTCAGGAATGCCGGGAGAGAAGAGATTCTCGTTCCGGCGGGGAAGTTCCAGGCCACGCATATCGTGCTCCAACAGGTCACCAGCGCCGATACCTGGTTCAAGAAACGCGCGGAGCACATCACCGATTTCTGGATGCTCGATAACGGCGTCATCGTTCGCATCGTGCGTCACCGCGAACCGTATGAACTCGAGCTGCTCGAGTGGACGGCGCCGGAGGAGTTGCCGGGCTACCTGGGACGCGCCGCGGCCGCTCCGTTCCCGGCCGCCCCATCGCTCGACGCCATCCCGGGCGAGGTCGCGTTTAAAGGGACCTACAAGCATTTCAGCCGCGGCCGCGAGGCCGGACTCGGCGAGATGACCTATAAAGTCGCGCCGGACGGCGGGTGGTCCGTCTGGAGCGAGCTGAAGTTCTATCCGTCCGCGTTTGTGGCCGTTTCGGATGCGGCGAAACGCCTGCACACCTATCTTATCCACTATCCGAGCGGTCAGAAGCCGGGCTACCACGCCGAGTATGTGTTTGACGAGGGGACGATGCGCTGCACGAAGGTGCAGGAAGGCCAGAGCGCCAACGAGAAAACCATTGACGCGCCCGCGGGCGCTTCGTTTGATCCCAACACGCGTCCCGACCCGTATTGCGTTGCGCCAATCCTGCTCGCAGGGATGAACCTGGCCGAGGGCGAATCCCGGGAGCTGGACCTGTTCGACACGGATTACACCGGCGAAGGCGTGGAACCTTACCGGGCCCGCTATGAGCACAAGGGCAAGGAACGCATCGGACTGTCGACCGGCCACGCGTTTGATGCGAATCACATCGTGTTGACGCAACTGTCGACGGCGCGTACCTGGTTCAAGAAAGCCGAAGGCCACGTCACGGATTTCTGGGTGCTCGACAACGGCGTGATAGTACGCATTTACCGCCACCGCGAACCGTATGAAGTCGTTTTGCAGGACTGGTCGGCGCCGGCGCAACTGCCGGGCGCGGCCGGAACGTCCCAACCGGCGGCGGAGTAGGCGCGGCGCGGCTGCATGGGCCCGTTCTCCTGAGTTTTCATGCCCGCTTCGCTCGTGGCATGATAGACGGGACATGCGAAACGCGCTCTGGTTCATTATTGGCGGCATCGTGCTGGCTCTTGCCTTTGCGTTGCGGAGCCCGTACCTCGCGTATGCCGCGTACGCCTTCCTGCTCCTCGTGGGCATTGCGCATTTCAGCTCGTGGGCGTGGCTGAGCGGGCTGGATTGCCAGCGCACGGTCGATCGCGCGACGGTACACCAGGGCGAGAGCATCACCGTCGATGTGGCGGTCGAGAACCGCCGCGGATGGCCCATTCCGTGGCTGTATGTCGAGGACTTGCATCCGGCTGATTTTGCGCGCGCGGGCGATAACGCCCGGCTGGCCGTGCTCATGCCGGGCCGTTCCCTGCGCTTTCAGTACACCCTGACCTGTCCGCGGCGCGGTTACCACCGGATCGGTCCGCTGCTCATGGAATCGGGCGATCTGTTTGGGTTGCAGCGCCGCTTCGTTACGGGTAAGCGGCAGGACTACGTTTCGGTGCTCCCGACGGTGGCCTATATCGAGACGTTCACGATCGCGGCGCGGCGTCCGCAGGGCCCGGTGCGCATCACCAACCGCATCTACGAGGATCCTTCCCGCATCGCGGGCGTCCGTGAGTATCAGCGGGGCGACCCCCTGAACCGCATCCATTGGAAAGTGTCGGCGCGGACCGGCGACCTGTTTACGAAACAGGCCGAACCGTCGAACGTGCTGGGCGCGACCCTGGTGCTGGACCTGCACCGGGACGCCTATGCGGGCGAGAAGGCGGAACAGCGCATGGAACTCGCGATCACCACGGTGGCGTCGCTGGCGTATCTGCTCCAGCTTTCGGGCGAGCAGTTGGGGATGATCACCAATGCGCGCGACGCCGCGGACGTGGCGCGGTATGAGGTCGCGGGCACGGAGACGCTTTCGCGCCAGGACGCCGAGTCGGGCGTGGCCGGGGAGGACCACGCCGACACGCTTCGGCCGCTCGAAGTGCCGACGCGGCGGAGTCCCGTACAGGCGCTGCACATCATCGAGAACCTGGCGCGGGTCTTGCCAACCGACGGGCTCGATGTGGGCGCGCTGCTGATGGCGGAGTTTCGCAAGCAGCCGCGGGACGCCACCCTGCTCCCGGTGGTGCCGCAGGTGACGCCCGAGTTTGCGCGGGTCCTCGCCCAGATGAAGCTGTCGGGGTTTTCGGTGACTGTGTTCATCATCGACAACTACCATGGATACGAGGAGGCGTCGGTGGTGCTGGCGGCGGACGGGATTGACGTATTGCACATCGAGACGGAGCGGGATCTCCATGAAATCTCACCGGCCAGAATCTGACGGGGCGGCCAGACCGCCGGAGCAGCCCGAGGCGACCGATTTCGCGTCGCTGATGGCGCCTCCGGTCGCGCAGCGGCAGCGGCCGAAAACGCCGCTCGCCACGGATTTCGCGTCGCTCAAGCGGTCCCTGTCCGAGAGTCCGGCGAAACGCTGGCAAAGACACACGGCGACCGATTGGCTGATCGACGGACTGATTCCGCTGCTGATTCTCCTGATGGTGCTGTCGTTCGTGATGTTTCTGCTGGATATCCGGTACGTCTACACCGAAGTGAGCGACATGAATATTCGCGCCTTCGCGCTGTTCCTGGTACTTGGCGTGGTGGCGTTGAACCGGCTCATCGCACGCGACGGCACGGAGGAGTCGCTGGTTTATTTCGTGCTTCTCGCGGTCGTGACGGGTTTCTACACCTTCGTCACGACGGGGGCCTACGATGTGGGGTCCATCGCAGGCAAATTCATGAACCAGCCGTACGTGGCCACGGGCTTCAACATGGCGCTCGTCATTCTCCTGTGGTGGGCGACCAACCGCCTGATGCACGAGTGCTGCGTCGATGAGAACCTGACCGCGGGCGACATCGGCATCCTCACCGGCACGGCCCGGCGCATCGTGAAGGCCTCCCGGACCAAACCGCGGGCGCCGAAACGGCCCACCAGCCTGAGCATGTGGATCGACCTCGATGCCTACGATCCGAGCGAAGCGCGCCCGGCTTTGACTGTCGTCTCGAAGCGGGTGGAACCGGCGGCGAAGCGACTTCAGAAACGGCACCCGGGGATTTCGATTTTCTACTTTTCGGCGCCGGTGGTGTTGGTTTTCGCGATCGGTCCCCGGATTGTCGGTCACGGCGGAGGGCGGCTGGTCTTCAGCGGCTGGGCGCTGCTGGTGCTCTACCTGCTGTCGGCGCTGTCGCTGCTGATGCTGACGAGCCTCGGCGGGATCCGCGCCTATTTCCGCAACCGCCGGGTGGCGATCCCGGGGGGGATCGGGCCGTTCTGGGCGGGCCTGGGCACGGTGCTGGTCCTGGCGGTGCTGGTGGGTGCGGCCGCGCTGCCCAAGCCGTCCTGGCCGCCGCTGCTGCATGTCGGGGAGCACCAGTACGACCCGTGGAACAAGGGCTCGACGTTCCGGCTCTCGCTCGTCGAGGTCACGCCGGAGGAACAGGCCCGGTTGAGCGAGCTGACCCGGTATGTGGGCTATGGGGTTCTGGCGGTACTGGGCCTGTTCGCGTTATACGGGCT
>JAAYAQ010000176.1 GCA_012719295.1 Candidatus Hydrogenedentota bacterium
GCCAGGTCGCGCGACAGGGCGATATGGCCGTCCAGAATGCTGCGCACCGCGTCGCCCACCGGGTCGTTGAGGTCGTCGGCTTCGACCAGAACCGCGTAGATGCCCGTGATGCTGCCCCTGGGGGACGTCCCGGCGCGTTCCAGCAGCTTAGGCAGAAGCGAGTAGACCGAAGGCGGATACCCTTTCGTGGTCGGCGGTTCGCCGATGGCGAGTCCGACTTCCCGCTGCGCCATGGCGAAACGCGTGATTGAATCCAGCATGAGCATGACATCGGCGCCGCGTTCCCGGAACCACTCGGCGATGGCGGTGGCCATGTACGCCCCTTTGACGCGCCGCAGCGCCGGCTCGTCGGAGGTCGCCGTGACCACGACCGAGCGGGCCAGTCCTTCGGGTCCCAGATCGTTCTCGACGAATTCGCGCACTTCGCGTCCCCGCTCGCCGATCAGGGCGATGACATTGACATCGGCATTGGTATTGCGGGCAATCATGCCGATCATCTTGCTTTTGCCGATGCCGCTGCCCGACATGATGCCCATGCGCTGGCCCTTGCCGCAGGTGATGCAGCCGTCGATGGCGCGGATGCCCGTAGCGACCGGTTCCTCGATGCGCGTGCGTTCCAGGGGGCGCGGCGGAGCGGCCGTGAGAGCGACCTCGGCGGTCGTTTTCGGCACAGGGCCGCCATCGATGGGCACGCCCATGCTGTCGATCACGCGGCCCAGGAGTTCATCGCCCACCCGCACGGTTTGCGGTTTGCTGGTAGGGATCAACAGGCTGTCGGGGGCGATGCCGTGCATATCGCCCAGCGGCATCAACAGAATGCGTTTGCCGCGAAACCCCACCACTTCAACGGGCACACGCTCCCCCCCGTGGCGGGGCTGAACGTAGCACAGGTCGCCAATGCGCATGCCCGGCCCGGTCGCTTCAACGGTCAGCCCGACAACATCCACCACGCGGCCGTACACACACACGGGGCTGCTGTGCCGAACGCGGTGTTGATAGGGTTCGAGGTCAAGCATGGCTACGGGCTACTCCAGCAGTGCGTCCACGATTTTCTGAAACTGGGACTCCATCCGGGCATCGACTTCAAGCAGTTCCGATTGGGCCACGCACCCGCCGGGCGCGACGCTGTCGTCGGGGATGATCTCGAGGTCGTCAATGGCGTCGAATTCCTCGAGCAGGGCGATGTTTTGTGCTTTCAGGGCTTCGAGGTCGGCGGGGTTCATCCGCAGGGTGATGCGTTCGCGCTTCTCGAGGTGGACCAGCGCTTCGTGCACCGTAGTGCGAACCCGTTCGGGCTCGATCGACGGCTCCCTGCGAAGGATGCGTTCCGCGATGGCCGCCGCCAGCGCCACCACCTGCGGTTCGAGGGAGAGGAGAAACTCGGCCTGCGCCTCGCGCATCGCGACGGCCGCGTGTTCGAGCGCTTCGGCGGCCTTGCCGACCGCCTCGGCAAACTTTGCCTGCCCCGCCTCGGTGCCCCGCCGCAGACCCTCGGCATAGGCTTCCCGAACCTTCAATTCGGCCTCTTGCCGTGCGTCTTCGAGAATCTGGCGCGGGTCCAGCGCGAGCGTTCCCGAGCTCCGGTGGAGGTCGGCCTTCAGCATCTCCAGCGCGTTCCGCCGGTACGACGGATACTCCTGCGAATTCAAGTCCCACGATTTGATGATTTTTGCCATGTCCCCGGTACAGCTCCCCACTGTCAAAGGCATGCCGCTACACAATGATGTCGTCTTCCGCGCTTCCGCCTCGTCCTTCGATAATGATCTCTCCCGCCTCCTCGAGGCGCCGGACCACACCGACCATCTTCTGCTGGGCCTCTTCAACATCGCGCAAACGCACGGGCCCCATGTACTCCATTTCCTCGGCGATCATGTCGCGCGCGCGCGTCGACATGTTCTTGAGAATCTTTTCTTTGACTTCGTCGTCCACGTGTTTGAGCGCGAGGGCCAGGTCTTTCTGGTCAATCTCGCGCAGGGCTTTCTGGATCCCGCCGTCATCCACGTAAATAAGGTCGTCGAAGGTGAACATCAGGCGGGAGATCTCATCGGCCAGTTCCGGGTCGCGTTCCTCGAGCTCGGCCATGATGTTCTTTTCGGTGGCCCGCTCGATGCGGTTGAGGATCTCGGCGACTTCCTTGACGCCGCCGGCAAAGGTGAACCCCTGGCTGAAGACCGAGGCCATCTTGCGTTCGAGAACGCGCTCCACTTCGCGCACGATCTCCGGGGGCGTCCGGTCCATGGTCGCGATGCGCAACACCACGTCCGTGCGCATCTCGGGATTGAGCGACGACAGCACGGTCGCCGCGATATCCGGCTGCAGATGGGCGAGAATCAGCGCGATCGTCTGCGGGTGTTCGTCCTGGATGAATGTGATGACCTGGCTGGGATCCGCTCTCTTGAGGAACTCGAACGGCACTTCCTGGAGACTGCTTTGGAGGCGCGTCAGGATCTCCACGGCCCGTTCCGGTCCCAGCGCCGATTCCAGGATGGTCTTGGCGTAGTCGACGCCGCCCTGGGTGACGTACCGGTTGGCGATCATCATCTGGTGAAATTCCTCGATGATCGCCTCGCGCGTCTCCGGGTCAATCGTGCCCAGACTGGACAAGTCGAGGGTGAGACGCTCGATTTCCGCGTCGTCCATGCGGGAGAGCACGCGGGAAGCGGCCGTGGGTCCCAGGCAGGCAAGCAGGATCGCTGCCTTGGTGTTGCCGTCCAAGGCACTGAGATCAACCGCCGGCGCTTTCTTCTTTTTCGCCGTGGCCTAGTCCTCCCCTTCGGCCAGCCAGGCCCGCAAAAGCGACGCGACTTGCTCCGGCTGCTCGGTGGAAACGCGTTCCACTTCCTCGGCCATCTCCCGGCGGCGCATTTCCCGCAGCGTAGGTTCGTGTTGGGGCGGCATCGCCTCTTCCTCCCCATCAGGAAATACCAGCACCCGCATCAAGAAGCGCCTGAACACAAAGAACCCGATTAGCACCAGCACCACTTTAAGCGCAGTGCTTCCCCATTTTAGCATATTTTCCTGTATTTGCGCCCACTCAAACGCCTTAAACGTCTCAATCGCCGCATCTTGTTCCATTTCAAATGGATGGTCAAACACGGAGACCTCCTCCGGAGTCAACTCGGGCCCTACGGCGGTAGCCACAACGGTTCGGTAGGCCTCAAGTTGCTCGTCGGGCCGGGGGACGTACTGTGTTTCGCCGGTGGGCTTGCCCGCGGCGTCGGTTACGGGCTCGTAAGTGCCCGATACGACAGCAACTGCACGGGCTTTCAGGATGGCTCCGGGAGGCGTGATGGTGGTCGTCCTGGTGATGCTCGGCTCGTAATTGAAGAGTTCTTCGCGCTGGGTTTCCGTGGTTTCGAGTGCGCCGGGGGTGCCCTCCGGGATATTGGCAAGTGTTCCTGGAGGGCCTTCGGGGAGGGATTCACGGCTGGTGGTCTCGGTGCGCGTGATCATCTCGCTGACCGGGGTGCCCTTGTCGGCCTTTGTCGAGGTTTCTTCGACGGAACTATTGTTAATATCCAGGCTCACGCGCACGAAGCCTTTCACGCCCATCTTGGCGAGAGCGGTTTCGGCCTTCAATTCCCGCTGCCGTTCGTACTCATTGAGGAAATCCAGCCGGCGGTTGGATATCTGGGTAAATTCGTCTTCGGCAGGGAGATTGAGGGTTCGGCCGTCCGTGGTGGCGAGGGTGATGTTCTCCGGGGCGAGGTTGGCGCCGCCAAACGAGCTTACAACGCCCAGAACCGCCTGGATTTCGTCCTTGGAGAGGGGACGCGACACATCGAGGGTAACGGCGGCCTTGTTGGGGCGTTGTTCGTCGGAGAACAGACTTTCCTCTTCTCGGTGGATATAGACCAGCGATCGGCGGACGAAGGCGAACTCGTTCAGCATACGCTGGAGCTCGCCCTGGACGGCCCGCCAGTACTTGATGTCCTGATCGGCCTGACTGGTCATGACGCTGGGCTGGTCGAAGAGTTCGAAGCCCACGCCGGCGCCGTAGGTTTTGGGCAGGTTCTGGTTTCGCAGGGCGACCCGTACTTCGCTGAGCTTGCGCGTCGGCACCATGATGGTGGCGCCGGCATCGCGCGCCTGGTAGGGAATGTCGTTGTCTTCCAGGTACTGGATGATGGCGGAAGAGTCTTCCCGATCCAGTCCGGAATAGAGGCCGACATACTGCGGCCGGCTTCCGTACACGACCAGCACGGCGATGACGGCGATGGTTGCCGCGAGCGACAACGCGATATTGACGCGGGCGCTCAGCGACAGGCGCTGCCATGTGCGCTGAATTCCGTTCAGGAACTGGCGTATGTATTCCAACACGGTCTGTCCCTCACCTTCCTGACCCTATGGCGAACACGAGCCTTTGTTCATCAACCCACGGCCGGACCCCCAGCCTTGCTCGAAGCCCCTCTTGCGCCATATTGCCGGAACCGAGGTACCGCGTTGCCGGAATGCCCTCCCCGCACACGGGAAGCCTCCGGACGCACGTCACACGGAACGACCGCCACCGGCGCCGCACCACTGGCTCCGGCGGTTGGTCGGGATTCAAATGTCACCTTCGCGCTGGACTCGACGGGCGCCGTATCAACGCGCCCGGCCATCGGATCGTCTAACGAAGCCTTGCTCCCCTGCCGCGGCCGTTCCACCGCGCACGCCCCCGGGCCGCCCGGGCTGGCGGCGGAATTCGACGCCGCGAGGGCGGCTACACACAGCAAAACGGCCCCGAAGGCCACACGGACGTGTTCGCTCCGTGGGAACCCTCCCCACCGGTGTGCGAGGCCCGCCGCGAGATAACGGAGAAGACTCACTGGCGACATCCTCTAGCTCAACCACGAGGCGCTGATCCCGCTGCACATGAGACCCACGCATCGTTATATCTGTGTTCGCATAATCTCTTCGTAGGCGGCCACGATCTTGTTGCGGACCGTCATCATGGTCTGAAAGGCCACATCGGCCTTTTCCAGCGCAACAATCGCGTCGGTGACGTCGCGAATCTCCCCTGACACCACCTGCTTAATCGTCATGTCCGCCTCATTCTGAAGGCGCTGCACTTCCCCGACGGCCTCGGCCAGAACGTCCTTGAAGGAACCGGCCGAGGTGGTATCCGAGGCGATACGCGACGTGCGGAGCTCGTTCGGGGTGAGGCCGGCCCGTTTCGGGCCAAGTCCTTCCACCCTCATGCTTTCATCTGCCATCTCGCCTCACCTTGCACGCCGGTTACCGGTTCGCGGCCCGTTCTGTGGCCGCATCCCCTCCACGACTGCTCACTCACACCTGGAGGATATCCAGGGCCTTCTGCCGCATGCGCTTGTCGGACACCACGACCGCAACGTTGGCGTCGTACGCCCGCTGCGCCGCAACCAGGTTGACCATTTCAACCGCCACGTCCACGTTCGGATAGTTCACGTATCCATTCGCATCCGCATCGGGATGACCGGGCTCGTAGACCTGACGCAGCGGCGAGTAATCCGTTTTCACCGCCTTGACTCGGACACCAAACCGGTCGGGGTTGATCGCAGGCTGGAGCTGGTCGCCGCGGATAATCGCCATCTGCCGCCTGAACGCGCCGCCGCGCGGCGTGCGGGTCGTCAGCGAATTCGCGATATTGTTCGCAATGACATTCATCCGAACGCGCTGGGTTTTCAGGCCGCCCACCGCGATATCGGTGGCCGAGATGGTGTCAAACATCGTGCCGTGAACCATGGTGCCGTTGTCCTATCGGAGCGTATTGAGCATATTCCTGGTCTGTTGGAAATACTTGACAAGCAGACTACCATATGTTGTGTAGTCGCTTGTGTTGGCGCTAAGTCTTGCCATTTCCTCCTCCAAGTCAACCTTATTGTAGTCATTCTTTGACGAAATCGCAAGATTATCGAATTCTGCCAAATACCGCACGCTGTCGAGGTGCCGGGCCTGGGTCTTGCGAAGAGAGACGCGGTCCCGGCCCTCGAGCGCCGCCCTGAGGGTGGCCTGAAAGTCCATGCGCACGGCATTGTAGTTGGGCGTGTCGGCGTTCGCGACGTTATTCGCGATGATGCGGTGGTTGGTGGCCGCCACACGCATCGCGTTGTGCAGCACGCGCGTTACGTCGACACCCGCAAACGGCTCCAAAGGGGTCCTCCTTTCCGCTAGAGCTTCTCCGCTACGTCATTGGGAAGCAAGGCCCATGCCACAGGCAGTGATGGTCATAAGTTGCTTCTCAGTAAATAATTACGCAAGGAATGCAGGAAGTTGCCGCGCCAAAAAAGCGGAAAGAATTCCCTCTCTGCGGAGGAATCTGCCTAGTGGCGACGATAAGGGGCATCGAAATGGCGCTTCCGCGCGATGCACAGCCCGCCGGGGAGAGAGGAGGCCGCCATTCACGGTAACGTCTCCCATTCGGCAAGTCACGGAACCGGGACTCGCGAACCACGTGAGACGGCCAACCCGGGGCTGGCATCCGGCGTGCCTCCGGCGCATTCAAGGACGAAC
>JAAYAQ010000177.1 GCA_012719295.1 Candidatus Hydrogenedentota bacterium
AAGAGGCGGGAAGAATCCACCCCCGGCCACGCGTGCCTGTTCTTGCAGCCCCAAAGGGGCGACCGAGAACAGCCCGGGGTTTGGCCCGGAGATCAGCGGCGCGCCCAGAGTGAGTCCCTTCGGGACTGAATTCGTCCCCGGCGCGACAACGTGTCCCCGTTCGAACCGGATGGGCAGCCACGGGGGGCTGCCCCTACAAGCGGAAGCGGATGGGCAATACCGAACCGGCGCCCGGCCATCCCACGCCACCCCGCGCCCGCTTCAGTCAGGATTGGCCTCGGCTGTTGCCCGTTATTCGACCAGTTCCATCGACCCGAGGATATTGAGATCAAGGCTGAGCAGGGAGGACGACTCGCCGGCGCCGGTGCCGAGGAGATCTTCGACGCCGGACGCGGAACCGCCGAGCAGCGCATCCGGATTGGAGAGCAATCCGCCGAGCACGCTGGACAGATTGCCGAGCATCTGCGCGAAATCCATGCGCAGGTCGAGATCCATATTGGCGAGCACCAGCTGACCGTTGGCGGTGTCGAAAAAGACGCGGTTATTGCCGGTGATCTGGAAGGTAGGCATCTTGAGGCTGAGGGCCTCGCCCAACGCGCTTTCCGGGGCGTTGAGCGTGCCGCCGGTCTGTTCGGACAGGAACTGCTGTTGGATCACGCCGCAGAGGCGCCCGTTCACCTGCTGGTAGCCCACGAAGGTGTTGAGGAGCCGGGCCTCGGCCGGCGTTCCGAAGCCGGGCACGGGCAACGCGATACGGCTTTCCCACTGCTGGCCCTGCACCACCGACCCGCCCGGGAATTCGAGCGTCGCGAAATTGGGTATGGCGGCGAGCATCGCACCGATGTTCTTCGTGTTGGCGAGTTTCAGCACCTGTCCGTTCGGCGCGACCACCATGTCGACGGGCTCCTGCAGGAACTCGAGCTGCGGGATGCCCTGCGTCGACCCGACGCCGCGCCGGGTGTCCACGGGGGTTTGCTCGCCGTGGGAGACCTGCGCGTCGTTCGGCGTGACTTCCATCGAGAACTGTTCGTCCATGAAACGGCCCCGGAGCGAGCTCTGGTCGAAGGTCATGCGCAGGAGCGCGTTGCCCGCCTGGTCGACATCACGGGTATGCAGCGACATGCCGCTCTCGAAATCCATCAACACGCCCGAATCGGTCAGCCCTTCCATGCCGGTGCCGCGGATCTCCGAGGCTACCCGGTAGCGGAGGGTTTCGTCCCGGGTGAACTTGAAGGCAAACGGGCCGTCGGCCGTGCCCTGGTATTGCTCGGACGGGTCGAGCGGCCACAGGGCGTCGCCGGTCACGAGGGTCTGGGGCGCCGCCGCGGTGTCGCGGGGCGGCGCCGCCGGCCGGCCCGGCGCGGCCGGACGGGTGCGGGCCCAGGAATCCTCCTGAGCCGGCGCGGCCGGTAGCAGGGCAGCGTTCTGGGCGCCGCGGCGCGAGATCGAGATGTCGTAGCGGGTGGCAAACCAGAATCCGAGGCCCAGCCCCACCGCAAGCAGGATCCCGCCCGCAATCAGCATCATCAGGGCGACGATAACCGCACGGCTTCGCCCGGAATGGGGGTCTGTTGGATGCGCCTCGCTCATGCACCGATTATACCATAGCCTTTTCGGGGGGCAGGCGAAGCCGGGATGTGGCGTGGTCGCGCTTGCGCCCGCCCCTCCCGTCGTGATACACGATGGGGCCATATGCGGCCGGGCATGGCGGCATTCGAAACGGGGCAACGCATGGAATCACCCTTGAACGCGGTTCTGATCGTCGTGGACACCCTGCGGGCGGACCACCTGGGCTGTTACGGTTATGAGCGCAACACATCGCCGAACCTCGACGCGCTCGCCGGGCGGTCGGTCCTGTGCGAACGGCACATC
Organism: Candidatus Hydrogenedentota bacterium; assembly: GCA_012719295.1. Classification (GTDB taxonomy): domain Bacteria; phylum Hydrogenedentota; class Hydrogenedentia; order Hydrogenedentales; family SLHB01; genus UBA2224. Next base: position 1,873 of record JAAYAQ010000177.1, read on the forward strand.
ACGTCGGCCATCCCCACGCATCCCGCGTTCGCCACGCTGGGCAGCGGGCAGTACTCGGTCACGCACGGGATCGTGGCGCACGGCGGCCGCATCCCCCTGAGAAATACCGTGCCGTGGCTCCCGGCCCTGCTGCAGAAGGCGGGGTACACCACCTGTGCCATCGACAATCTGGCGCCCTGGCACCACGGGTTCGGGCGGGGCTA
>JAAYAQ010000178.1 GCA_012719295.1 Candidatus Hydrogenedentota bacterium
CTTCCCCCGCATGCCCCCACAAACCCTCCCGCCACGGCTGCCCGTCAAGCCACCGGGTTCTTACCGCGGATTCGCGTTCAGTGCACAGGCAAACTCATGGCGTCGGGAAGAGAATAGCACGAAACGCATGCGACGGGGGAAAATCACATGCCGGCCGCGCTGAAACACGGCCGATGTTTCCGCGATGGACGGACATTCATCTCAAGCTGCGGGCTGCGCGGCGCCACGACGTCCGCGTGCTCAAAAATCCCGGGAGAACCCGCAGGTCCAGCCGCCATCGACTACCAGGTTGTGGCCGTTCATGTACGAGCCGGCATCCGAGACCAGAAACAGGACGGCCGCCGCGATCTCCTGGGTTTCGCCCGGGCGCCGCTGCGGAATGAACGATACCAGGCGCTCGGCCGTCTCCCGGTTGTTGTAGAAGAGCTGCCGGGTGCCCTCAACAAGCGTGGAACCCGGAGAGACGCAATTAACCCGAATGCCCAGCGGTCCCAACTCGCAGGCCATGGCCTCGGTCATCCGGATGACGCCGGCCTTTGCCGCGACAAAACCGATCTGCAACCGCAGCGGCACTACGCCCGCAATCGAGGCGATATTGACGATGGCGCCGGATTGCTGTTTCACCATCTGAGCGGCTTCCGCCTTGCAGCAATAGAACGTGCCATGAAGGTCCACATTCATGATCCGGTGCCAGATCTCGTCCGGATACCGGTCCACGGTGACGCGGTCCTCGGGCAGGCTGGTGTTGATCCCGGCGTTATTCACGGCAATGTCGAGCCGCCCGTGCCGCGCCACGACCAAGTCAAACAGTCCGCGCACCCGCTCGGGATCGGACACATCGCAGGGGTGAAAAACAACGTCTCCGCCCAGCTCGGCGGCGGTCGCACGGCCTTTCTCGTCCTGGATGTCGGAGATCGTGACGAGGGCGCCGTTTCGAGCAAGGGCCTCCGCGATGGCACGGCCGATCCCCTGTGCCGCGCCGGTCACTACGGCGACCTTTCCATTCAGGCCGGTCTGCATGACTCAGGCTCCTCGCTTCGCGCGGAATTCGCTCAGCACCGCGTCCACGTCGAACGTTTCGTTGGGGGCCGCGATGATGCCGATGGGCTCAAGGCACGGGATCTCCCCATCGTCCGGCGTTGCGAGAATCTTCGCCAGCACGCCCGGACAATCCGCCTCCACGTCAAGGGTCGACTTGTCGGTCTGGATGCTCAGCAGGACCTCCCCCCGTTCGACGGCTTCGCCCTCGCGTTTCATCCATTCGACAATCTCGCCCGTCTCCATGGTCTGCCCCATACGGGGCATTACAACGACATACGCCATGACTCTTCTCCTAGGCCTGGTTTGTCAGTACAAGGGCATCCTGCGGGTCGGGAAACGGGCTGTTCTCCGCGAACGCGGCCGCGTCGGCCACCTCGGCTTCGGCCGCCGCGTTGACCGCGGCAACATCGTCTTCGGTGATTACCCCTTCCCCGAGCAGCCGGCCCTTCCAATACTCGATGGGATCGCGTTTTCGGGCTTCGGCGACTTCCTCCCGGGTCCGGTACAGGGAATCGTCGCCCTCGAAATGCCCGCGAATCCGGTAGGTCTTGCATTCCAGCAGCGTGGGGCCAAGTCCCGCGCGGGCCCGCGCTACGGCCTCCGCGGCCGCCTCGTATACTTCGTCCACGCGGTTGCCGTCCACGGTGATGCCCGGGATGCCGTAAGCGGTTCCCCGCACGCCGATGTCAGGCACGGACGTGGACCGCCCTACCGCCACCGACGTCGCGTACCCGTTGTTCTCGCAGACGTAAATGACGGGCAGTTTCCACAGGGCGGCCAGGTTGAGGCTCTCGTGGAAGGCGCCATTGTTTGCAGCGCCGTCGCCAAAGAAACTCACGGCCACCCGGTCGGTCTTCTGCATCTGCATGGCCAGCCCCAGGCCGGTGGCCAGCGGAATGCCGCCGCCAACAATGCCCACGGTGCCCATCACGCCGATGCCGGGCTTGAACAGGTGCATGGTGCCGCCTTTTCCCCCGCAGCATCCCGTTATCCGGCCGCAGACTTCGGCGATCATCTCCTTCATGGGCATGCCCTTGGCGATACAGTGCCCATGGCCCCGGTGCGTGCTGGTAATGCAGTCGTCGCTGCGCAGATTGGCGCATACGCCCGCCGCGACGGCCTCCTCGCCTTCGTACAGATGCGCGGCGCAAAAGACCTTGCCGTTCTTGTACATGATAGCCAGTTGAAGCTCGGCCAGGCGGATCCGAACCATGGTTTTCAGGAGGTGCATTCTGGTCTGTTCATCCATTGCTCGAATCTCCCTGCGCGGTGATGTCCAGCATCGCCCGGATTTCGCCTGCAATACGCGCGGCATCTGGAAACACGAATTCTTCCATGGGCGGACTGAACGGTATGGTCGTGTGCCTGGTGGTAAGCTGGCGCGGGGGTTGATGCAGCACCTCGAGCGCCTTCTCGGCCACGAACGCGATGAGCTCCGAGGCAAACCCGCAATAACGGTAGCCCTCGTCGACAACAAGCAACCGCCCGGTCTTGCGCACCGAGGCCAGGATCGCATCGCCGTCGTAGGGCATCAGCGTTCGCGGGTCGATGACCTCAACCGACGCCCCGTCCTTCGCCACGGCCTCGGCGGCGGCCAGGCTGAGCCCCACCATGGCCCCCGTGGCAACGAGGGTCAGGTCGGCGCCCTCGCGTTTCACATCGGCGACGCCCAGAGGGATTTCGTATACCTCCTCGGGCACCTCGCCCCGCATGTTGAGCAGAAGCTTGTGTTCGAGGTAGATCACCGGGCCGTTGTCGCGAATTGCCGACACGATAAGGCCCTTGGCGTCGTACGGCGTGCTCGGGACCACAACCTTGAGTCCCGGCGTGTTGATGTACCACGAATAAAACGAGCC
>JAAYAQ010000179.1 GCA_012719295.1 Candidatus Hydrogenedentota bacterium
CTCGGCGTGACGCAGTCGCAGATCTATGACGCGTTATCGGACAAGAACCTGGTTGCGGATGCGGGAAACGTGCGATCGGGCAGCGAGTACGTGCACATCCGGCCCACCGGCGTGATTCGCTCCGTGGAGGACATGAAGCACCTGTTGATCGGTTCCGCGGAGGGCCGCCTGGTGTATCTCGGCGACGTTGCTGAGGTGCGCCGGGGCTACGTGGATCCGCAGAAGCCGCTGTTGCGGTATGACGGGCAGGCCGCTATTGGGATTGGCATCTCGACGGTTTCCGGGGGGAACGTGGTGACGATGGGCGACGCCGTGACGGCCCGCCTCAAGGCCCTGGAACCGGAGGTTCCCCTGGGCATGAAGATGGGGGTGATCAACCTCCAGTCGCGCGACGTGACGATTGCGGTCAAGGGTTTCGTGGTCAACCTGATTGAGGCGGTCGTGATCGTGGTGGTGGTGCTCCTGATCACGATGGGGCTTCGCAGCGGCCTCATTATTGGGGCGGTGCTTTTCCTGACGATCGGGGCGACGATCCTGGTCCTGTACATGTGGGGCGTCGCGCTGGAGCGGATTTCGCTGGGGGCGCTGATCATCGCACTCGGCATGCTTGTCGACAATGCGATCGTGATCACGGAAGGCATGCAGGTCCGGATCGAAACGGGGATGGAGCGGGTTGCGGCGGCGTCGGAGATCGTGGGCCAGACAATGTATCCCCTGCTGGGGGCGACCGTCGTGGCGGTGATGGCCTTTGCGCCCATTGGCCTGTCGCCGGACAGCACGGGGGAATACTGCAGGTCGTTGTTCCGGGTGTTGTTCTCCTCGCTGCTGTTGAGCTGGGTGACGGCGGTCACGGCGACGCCGCTGTTCTGCGCGCTGTTTTTGAAGGGCGCAAAGAAGGCCGCGGCGGGCGAGAAGGTGGATCCGTATGGCGGATTCTTCTTTCGGACGTACCGCCGGTTTCTTGCGGGGGCGCTTCGCCTTCGCTGGTTCACGGTCGGCGCCATGGTGTTGCTGCTTGTTCTGTCGGGCATCGGATTCACGTTTGTAGACACGAGCTTTTTTCCCACTTCGACGCGCCCGCAGTTCATGGTGGAGGTGTATCTGCCCCGGGGGACGCACATCGAGGAAACCGCTGCGCTCGTTGGCAGGATTGAGAAGTTCCTTCTGGCGGACGAATCGTTCACGCACGTCACATCCATGGTGGGATCGGGGGGGCTGCGTTTCATGCTGACGTACGGTCCGCAGCAGGCGGACTCCAGTTTTGCGGTGCTGCTGGTGGATGTTGCGGATTACCGGCTGATAGATGAACGTAAGGCGCCGCTGGAACGCGCGCTGCTGCGCGAGTTTCCTGAAGCACGAACCGGTGTCCTCAAATATGAGCTGGGTCCCGGGTCGAAGGGGAAGATCCGGGCACGGTTCAGCGGCCCGGATCCGGATGTGCTTCGGCAGTTGGCGGGCGCCACGCTGGAGGTTTATGCCGCGGACCCCCTTGCGACGAGCTTTTATCTTGACTGGCGGGAACGCGTGAAGGCGGTGACGCCGGTGATTGCCGAGGCGCCGGCGCAACGGGCGGGGATCGGCCGTCCGGACGTGGCGCAAGCCCTGAAACAGGCGTACGAAGGCGTGCAGGCCGGGGTCTACCGGGAAGGCGACGATCTCTTGCCGATTGTGGCGCGCGCGCCGGAAAGCGAACGCGCGAACGGCGCGGCAAGCCTGTATGACGCGCAGGTGTTCAGTCCGGTATCGCGCGCGAGCGTGCCGGTAAGGCAGGTGGTGTCGGATTTCGAGACGCGGTGGGAAGACACGCTGGTGATGCGGCGCAACCGCGCGCGCACAATCGAGGTGTGGTGCGATCCTGAAGAGGGGTTGGCGAGCACGCTGCTGGAACGCCTGATGCCGAAAGTGGAAGCGATCCCGTTGCCGGAGGGGTATGCGCTGGAGTGGGGAGGGGAATACGAAGATTCGGCGAAGGCGCAGGCGAGCATCGCCGCGAACATTCCGGTTCCGCTGATCATCATGATCGCGATCGTGATCGTACTGTTCAATTCACTTCGGCAACCGGCGGTGATCTGGCTGTGCGTGCCGCTGGCGATCATTGGCGTAACGGCGGGGCTGCTGTTGACGGGCCAGCCGTTCGGGTTCATGGCCATGCTGGGCGCGCTGAGCCTTTCGGGAATGCTCATCAAGAACGCGGTGGTGCTGATCGATGAGATCAACGCGGAGATTGGGCAGGGAAAGCCGCCGTATGAGGCCATTCTGGATTCCGCGGTGAGCCGGGTGCGGCCGGTGAGCATGGCGGCGCTGAC